>JBDHZJ010000264.1:0-4319 GCA_039811825.1 Propionicimonas sp. | reverse complement strand
ACGTCGGGCTGACAGGATTTGAACCTGCGACCCCTTGACCCCCAGTCAAGTGCGCTACCAAACTGCGCTACAGCCCGTTCTTCGGTTGTGCGACCGTCTCCGGTCCGGCTGGTCACCTTACTACGAATGGTCGGGTGTCACGAACCACTCCCGCGGCGCTGCCTCCCGGCCTAGGCTGGAAGCGTCGAAAGGCTCACCATGACGCTCCCGACGCCTGCCACCGCCCCGGCACCCCTGGTGGTCAGGACCCTCATGCTCAGGCCGCCGGGCCGCCTGGGCCGCAAGTGGCGGCGCATCCAGAAGATCGGCTACGGCACCGGTGTCGCGGAACTCGGCACCTCGCCGGGCGGGGAGAACCTCGACTGGGGCCCCGACTACGGCGTCCAGGTGCCCGACCGCACCTGGTGGTACGCGGACGCGGCCAAGAAGCGCCTCGCCCACTTCGGCAACCGCGGACGCTACCTCGGCCAGGTGAAGATCCCGAAGAAGTTCCTCGAACAGCGCCAGTACTTCCAGTGGGCCAACCCGTTCGCCCTCGCGGACGGGTCCGTCGTGCTCACCAGCACCACCATCGACTCCCCGGCCCTGCTCCGGCTCGCCCCGTCCCAGAAGCTCAAGCGGGTCGCCCTGCGCCGGTTCGTGCACATCGTGGTCGGCGACGGCACGAGCCTGTTCGGCTTCGACGAGAACGGCACCCAGGTCCGGGTGAACCCCCTGACCGGCAAGATCACCGTCGCCAGCGACTTCCGGGGACAGGGCGGACGCCCGTTCAGCCTCACCGCGGCCGCCGGCCACCTCCTGCTCACCCGGCCCGGGGTGAACCTGCGCTTCGACCTCGTCGACGCCGATCACCCCAGCCTGGTCGTGCACCCCTCTGTCGAGGCCGTCATGGGCGCCAACGGCAAGCTGTGGATCCTCGTCACCGGCATCGTCGAGGTCACCCCCGACGAGGCCCACGACGTGATCGGCGTCTTCGCCGTGGACGCCGACGGCAACTCCTCCCCCGTCCGCCGCGTCCGCACCCCCACCAGCGACTCCGATCCCGGCGACGGCAACCACCTCGGCGTCCGCCACGGCGGGTCCCGGCCCACGCTGATGTTCATCGACACCGACGCCGCACGCGTCTTCCGCAGAAACTGACAGGAGCACCCCATGAAGCTCGCCGACGCCGCCCACGACTTCCTCGGCAGCACCCGCATCGCCGTCACCGGCGTCTCCCGCAACCCCCAGGGGCACGGCAGCAACACCGTCTACGAGCGCCTCCTCGAGCGTGGCTACGACGTGTTCCCGGTGAACCCCCACGCCACCGAGATCGCCGGGCACCCCTGCTACCCCGACCTGGCCACGATCCCCGGCGGCGTACAGGCCGTCGTGATCGGCACCCGGCCCGAACACGCCCTCGGCACGGTGAAGGAGGCCGCCGACCTCGGCATCGACAAGGTGTGGATGCACCGCTCCGTCGACGCCGGCAGCGTCTCCCCCGAGGCCGCCGCGTACGGACGCGAGCACGGCGTCACCGTCATCGAGGGCGGCTGCCCCCTCATGTTCGACCCGGCCGCCGACGGCGGCCACAAGGTGATGTGCCGGGTGCTGCAGCTGTTCGGAAAGGTGCCACGCACTGTCGCTGCGCCGTAACGTCACCACCGACGGTTACTCTGGACGCGTGCTCGCACCCACCCCAGTTCTCAAGCCCAGCCCGCTCGACATCGGCGGCCTCTTCTCGGCCAGTTTCGAGGCGCTGAAGCGCAAGTTCGGCCTGCTGGTCCTGATCACCCTGCTGCCGGCGCTCCTGATCATGGTGGTCGTCGCCGTCAGCATGATGCTCATGATTCCGGCCGCCGTCGCCGCAGCGAACGGGGACGCCTCCACGCTGCCCGCCGGGATCATCTTCGGCATGCTGGTGATGACCGTGGGCATGATCCTGGCCGCCCTCGTCCAGCTGAAGAGCTACGGCATGCTGTCGCTGGCCGCGTACGAGATCGCCCAGGGCCAGTCCCCCGACTTCCGCGGCGTGCTCAGCCGCTCCCGCGGGTTCCTGCCGCGCATGGCCAGCGTGATCGCGATCACCATCGGGGCGGTGATCGCCTTCTACGTGGTGCTGATCGTCCTCATGGTCGGCGTCTTCGGCGCCACCGGTTCCGGGGGACGCTCCAGCGGCAGCGGGGCGTTCGCAGCCCTCGGCGTGTTCATGCTGTTCATCTTCATCCTGGTCCCGCTGGGCTTCCTCCTGGCCGTCAAGCTGCTCTACACGCTGCCCGCGGTCGCCATCGAGGAGCTCGGCGGCATCGACGGCCTGAAGCGGTCCTGGCGCCTCACCCGCGGCGCCTTCTGGCGCACCTTCGGCTACTACCTGGTGGCCTCCCTCGCCGTGTCGGCCATCGGCTACGCGGTGAGCCTCGTCGGCCAGCTCGCGCTGGTCCCCCTCGGCCTCAGCACGTCCAGCATCTCGCAGACCTCCGATCCGGCCCAGGCCGTGGCGATGCTGGCCACCCTGATCCCGGCGATGCTGGCCGTGACCGCGCTGCAACTGGTCGTTCAGGTGGTCACCCTCCCGTTCGTGCAGGCCTACATCACCTACATGTTCATCGACCAGGTGCGCCGCACCGAAATGCCGGCGGCGCCGTCCTACGGCTATCCGGGCGCCCCCGGCTACTACGCCCAGCCCGGCCAGTACTACGGCCAGCCCCAGCAACCGTACCCGCCACAGACCTACCCGCCGCAGGGCCAGCCCGGCTCAGGGACGGGCTGGCAGTCCCCCGGCTGGCAGGCGCCCGGGCAGACCCAGCCGCCACAGCAGTGGGGCGGCCAGCAGCAGAACCCGCCGCAGCAGTGGGGCGGCCAGCAGCAGAATCCGCCGCAGCAGGGCTGGAACGGTCAGCAGGGCCAGTGGCCGCCCTCGGACCAGGACCCGCCGCAGAGCTGAGCCCCTCCCCCGGGCTGCCTGGACCAAGTTGGGGACGGTTCCTTACTCGGTCCACCGGCAGCGGACCAAGTTGGGGACGGTTCCTTACTCGGTCCACCCCGCACCTGATTCGCTGCTGCGGAGGTCAGAACGGCGGCGCGAACCGGAGCACGGCCGCCACCGTGAGCAGCCCCAGTCCGACCAGCGTGAACACCCCACCGATGATGGCGAGGACCAGTGTCACCACCACCAGGTCGGCGTCGTTCTCCAGCGGGTTGTCCGGGTTGTAGCGCACCGTCACCGTCGAGCCGACCGCCGGCGCCGGGGAGACCCGCATCGACGAGCGCCCCGAGTGCTGGAACCCGCGATGGTCGACGAACTCGAAACCCACGAAGAACCCGCGGCCCCGGCCGGTCGACCCGTCGAGCCCCCGCACGGTGCCGGCCGCCCGTGACCAGCGGCGCATCCGCCGGCTCCTCAGCACCAGCGCGGCCAGGAAGATCCCGCCCACCAGCGCGAAGGCTCCCCCGATGGGCCAGAGCACGTCACTCCCGCTCATCCGGGGCTCACCTGGCCTTGCGCTTCTCCCGCGCTCGTACCTCGACGTGCACCGGAGAACCCCGGAACCCGAAGTCCTCGCGGAGGCGGCGTTCGACAAACCGCACGTACTGCGGGTCGAACTGGCCGGACGTGAACAGCGCGAACGTCGGCGGGCAGTTGTGCGCCTGGGTGCCGAACAGGATCCGTGGCTGCTTGCCGCCCCGGACCGGGTGCGGGTGCGCCGCGGCCAGCCGGCCGAGGAAGGCGTTCAGCTTGCCCGTCGAGACCCGGGTCTCCCAGCCCTCCAGCGCCTCCTCGATCGCCTTCGAGAGCCGGTCGACGTTGCGTCCGGTGAGCGCGGAGATGTTCACGCTCGGCGCCCAGGCGAACGCCCGGATGTCCTGCTCCACCTCCCGGGCCAGGTAGCGGCGCCGCTCCTCGTCGGTGAGGTCCCACTTGTTGTACGCGATCACCAGCGCCTTGCCGGCCTCCTCGACCATGGTCAGGATGCGCAGGTCCTGGTCGCTGATCGTCTCGGACGAGTCCAGCACCACCACGCACACCTCGGCCCGCTCGATCGCACTCTGGGTGCGTAGTGCGGCGTAGTACTCGTGCCCGGACGCCTCCTTCACCCGGCGGCGCAGGCCCGCGGTGTCGATGAACCGGTAGACCACGCCACCGACCTCGACCAGCTCGTCGACTGGGTCGACCGTGGTGCCGGCCACGTTGTCGACCACCGCCCGGCGCGCATTCGCCACCTTGTTCAGCAGCGACGACTTGCCCACGTTGGGACGGCCGATGATCGCCACCCGCCGCGGGCCCCCGATCTCCTGCTCGCCGGCCCGGGGCGCCTCCGGCATCACCGCCAGCATCGCGT
>JBDHZJ010000263.1:0-4319 GCA_039811825.1 Propionicimonas sp. | reverse complement strand
CCGGCCAGCCGCAGCGGCACCACGATGTCGGAGAAGAAGATGCCGGCGTCCACGTCGTGCCGGCGCACCGGCTGGCAGGTGATCTCGGCGGCCAGTTCGGGGTTCAGGCAGGCGTCCAGCATGGAGGTGCCCTCGCGCACCGCGCGGTACTCGGGCAGCGAGCGGCCGGCCTGCCGCATGAACCAGACCGGGCGCCGCGCGACGGGGCGGCCGCGGTACGCCTCCAGCAGCGGGGCCGCGGTGGTGGTCGACGTCACGCCTGCGCCTCGGCCCCGGTCTCGATCTCGATCCCGAACAGGGTGTGCAGGGCGGCCGAGTAGTCGGCGAGCTCGCCGCTGCGGGCGAGTTCGGCGGCGCGCAGCGACGGCGTGTGCAGCAGGGCGTTGGAGACCCGGCGCAGCGAGTGCGCCACGGCGGCGGCCGTCTCGGCGTCGTAGCGGCGTTTCGCGGCCTCGATCTCGCGCTCGATGAAGTGGCTCACGTGGGCGCGGATCGCGGTCACCGCAGGGGTGGCCTGCCGTCCCTGCTCGAGGTGCAGGTAGGTGTCCACGCCGCGGCTGACGAGGTCGCGGGCGGCGAGCACGGCGGCGGTCTGCTCGGCGGGGGCGTGCGCACCCACTTCTTCGAGGTCGATCAGGTCGACGTTCACCAGGGCTTCGGCCGCCGGTTCGACGTCGCCCTCGAGGGAGAGGTCAAGGACGGGCAGCAGCGGGGCGCCCCTGCGGGCGGTGGCCAGCAGATCGGCGGTGACCGCCGCGCCGTCGGTCTGCTCGGCGCCGCTGCAGGTGACCAGCAGGTCCGCGGACGCGAGCGCGTCGGCGAGGCCGTCGGCCGGCACGGGGCGGACGGGATGGGTGGCGGCGAACCGCTCGGCGCGACCGCTCGGTGAGTACACCCACACGTCGGCGCAGCCGAGCCGGTCGAGCGTTGCGGTGACCACCCGGGCGTAGCTGCCGGTGCCGACCACGAGCGCGCGGCGTCCGGCCACAGGGAAGTGCCGGGTCTCCACCAGGCCGAGGCCGACCTGGGCGATCGAGCGTCCGGCCGCGCCGAGGTCGGTCTCGGTGGTCACTGCCTTCGCGGTGGTGAGCGCGGCGTGGAACAGCCGGTGCAGCGACGCGCTCGCGCGGTCGCCGGACGACTGCAGCGCCTCCCGCACCTGGCCGATGATCTCCGCCTCGCCGACCACCATCGCGTCCAGGCCGCTGGCGACCTCGAGCAGGTGCTGCACGGCGGCCTGTCCGGCGTACACCTCGAACTCGTCCACGAGGGGCCGGTCGGCCTCGGGCAGGGCATCGTGAACGGCGGACAGCACGGCCTCGAGCCCTGCGTGGAAGGAGTCGGACTCGAAGTACAGCTCGAAGCGGTTGCAGGTGTTCAGCAGGACGATGCCGGTGAGCCCGGCGGTGTCGAGCCGCTCGAGGACAGGGCCGGACACCTCGCCGAGGCGCGCGAGGTCCTCGAGGGGCACGAGGTGGTGACTCAGTCCGATGGCGGTGACGGGCACGTCGTGAATGGTAACCCTCGTTCCGCGCCCCCGGTTCCACCTTGAGGGAAGCTTGAGTCGGACTTGACGGAGGCGTAGCTGGAATATTCATTCGAGATGCGGCATAGTCATTCCCATGACGATCAAGGTCGCGGTGGCCGGAGCCACCGGCTACGCAGGCGGGGAGGCGCTGCGGCTCCTGCTCGGGCACCCCGAGGTGGAGATCGGTGCCCTCACCGCAGGTTCGAATGCCGGGACGCCGCTGCTGTCCCACCATCCGCACCTGACCCCGCTCGCCGACCGCACGGTGGTCGAGACGACCGCGGCCAACCTGGCCGGCCACGACGTGGTCTTCCTCGCGCTGCCGCACGGGCACTCCGCCGCGGTCGCCGCGCAGCTGGGGCCCGACGTGCTCGTGGTGGACGCCGGCGCCGACCACCGGCTGACCGATCCCGCGCAGTGGCAGCGGTTCTACGGCAGCGAGCACGCGGGCACGTGGCCCTACGGCCTGCCCGAGCTGCCCGGCCAGCGCGAGGTGCTCGCCGCGACGCGGCGGATCGCCGTCCCGGGCTGCTACCCGACCTCGGTCACCCTGGCCCTGCTGCCGGCGCTCACCGGCGGCCTGGTCACCGGACGCGACGTGGTCGCCGTCGCCGCCAGCGGCACCTCGGGTGCCGGCAAGTCGCTCAAGCCGAACCTGCTCGGCGCGGAGGTGATGGGTTCGGCCAGTGCCTACGGGGTGGGCGGTGTGCACCGCCACGTCCCCGAGATGCTGCAGAACTTCGCGCTGCTCGGGGCGAGCGACCCGACGATCTCCTTCACCCCCGTGCTCGCCCCGATGGCCCGCGGCATCCTCGCCACCGTCACCGCGCCGCTGGCGGCGCCCGTGCACGCCGACGTCGCCCGGTCCACGTATGCCGCCGCCTACGGCGACGAGCCCTTCGTCACGCTGCTGCCGGAGGGCATGTGGCCGGCGACCCAGTCGATCGTCGGCTCGAACGCCGTCCACGTCCAGGTCACCGTGGACGAGGCCGCCGGCCGGCTGGTCGCGGTCGCAGCGCTCGACAACCTGACCAAGGGCACCGCCGGCGGCGCCGTCCAGTCCATGAACCTCGCCCTCGGCCTGCCCGAGACCCTGGGCCTGACCACGATCGGAGTCGCACCGTGAGCGTCACAGCAGCGAAAGGCTTCACCGCCGCCGGCGTCACCGGCGGGATCAAGGCGTCCGGGAAGCCCGACCTCGCCCTGGTCGTCAACGAGGGCCCGGACGCGCATGCCGCCGCCGTGTTCACCAGCAACCGGTTCACCGCTGCGCCCGTGGTCTGGACGAAGCAGGTGATCGCGGACGGACGGCTCGCCGCGGTGGTGCTGAATTCCGGCGGGGCGAACGCCTGCACCGGCTCGGCCGGCTTCGCCGACGCGAAGCAGATGGCGGAGTGGACCGGCGCCGAGGTGGGCTGCGCGACCGAGGACGTCGCGGTGTGCTCGACCGGCCTGATCGGGGTCCGGCTGCCGATGGACGCGGTCCTGAACGGCATCGAGCTGGCCGCCCAGGACCTCTCCAGCAGCGGCGGACCGTCGGCGGCGGAGGCGATCCGCACGACCGACACCGTCTCGAAGGAGGCCGTGCACGCCTCACCCGACGGCTGGACGATCGGCGGCATGGCCAAGGGTGCGGGCATGCTCGCCCCGGCCCTCGCCACGATGCTCGTGGTGATCACCACCGACGCGGTGATCGCGCCCGCCGCGCTGGACGCGGCCCTGCGTACCGCCACCGGGTTCACGTTCGACCGCACCGATTCCGACGGCTGCATGTCCACCAACGACACCGTCATCCTGATGTCGTCCGGCGCGTCCGGGGTGACTCCGGAGGAGGCCGAGTTCTCCGAGGCGCTGACCGGGGTGTGCGCGGATCTCGCTAAGCAGTTGCTCGCCGACGCCGAGGGCTCCGCGCACGACATCGAGGTGCGGGTCGAGGGGGCTGCCACCGAGGCGGACGCACTCTCCGTGGCCCGGGCGATCGCGCGCAGCAACCTGTTCAAGTGCGCGATCTTCGGCAACGACCCGAACTGGGGTCGCGTGCTCGCCTCCGCGGGCACGGTGGACGCCGACTACGACCCCGAGCACGTCGATGTGGCGTTCAACGGCGTCCGCGTCTTCGTGGACGGGCAGCTCAGCGCGGACCGTTCCGGGGTCGACCTGTCCGGGCGCGAGGTGCTCGTCGAACTGCACCTGCACGCGGGCGAGGCGTCCGCGGCGATCTGGACCAACGACCTCACCTACGACTACGTCAAAGAGAACGCGGAGTACTCGACATGATCGACGCGGCGAGCAAGGCGGCCATCCTGATCGAAGCCCTGCCGTGGCTGGAGCGCTACGTCGGGCAGACCATCGTGGTGAAGTACGGCGGCAACGCCATGGTCGACGAGGGCCTGAAGGCCGCCTTCGCCCAGGACATCGTGTTCCTGCGCATGGTCGGGGTGAAGCCCGTCGTCGTGCACGGCGGAGGTCCGCAGATCTCCTCGATGCTGAGCCGTCTCGGCATCGCCAGCGAGTTCCGCGGCGGCCTGCGGGTGACCACGCCCGAGGCGATGGACGTGGTGCGCATGGTGCTGATGGGGCAGGTGAACCGCGAGCTGGTCGGACTGCTGAACGCCCACGGCCCGCTGGCGGTCGGCCTGTCCGGGGAGGACGCGGGCCTGCTCACCGCCGAGCGCAAGGGCATCCACGTCGACGGGGAGGAGGTCGACCTCGGGCTGGTCGGAGAGGTCGCCGAGGTGAACCCCGGCGCGGTGGTCGACCTGATCAACGCCGGCCGGATCCCGGTCGTGGC
>JBDHZJ010000262.1:0-4336 GCA_039811825.1 Propionicimonas sp. | reverse complement strand
GCCGCGCTCGTGCTGGTCGGCGGGCTGCTGCTGATCCTGCCCGGCTTCCTGACCGACATCGTCGGCCTCATCTGCCTGCTGCCCTGGACGCGGCCCGCGGCCCGTCGGGCGATCGGGCTGGTGGCCGCCCGGCAGGCCGCGCGCAGCGGCTTCGACATCAACTCCGTGCGCTCGCCCTACGCGAACGGCACGGTGGTGGAGGGCGAGACCGTGGCCGACCCGGAGGGCCCGTCCGACCCGCCCGTGGTCACCGGGGAGATCGAGGAGTAGGCCCTCAGCGGTCCTCGCCGCGGATCTCGTCCAGCCGCTCGGCGAGCAGGTCCTCGAGTTCCTCGATCGAACGGCGCTCGCGCAGCATGTCCCAGTGGGTGCGGGGCGTCTTGGTCTCCTTGGCCTCGGGCTCGACGCCGTCCGAGCGGCGCGAGGTGTCACCGCAGCGCGGGCACTCCCACTCGGTGGGCAGCTCCGCCTCCTCGGCGAACACGATCGTGAAGTGGTGGCCCTTGGGGCAGTCGAAACCGATCTCCTGGCGGGGCGCGAGTTCGACCCCGCTCGGGTCGGCATGGCTCTTGCTGCCCAGCCCGGAACCCCTCAACGCACGTTCAGCCATCGCACCTACCTTCCGCCCACAACGCTAGCGAGCCGCCCAAGCCGTTGTCTCCCGGGTACCTGTGCGGACGCGAGGATCACAGCACCTTGGGTAACACGTTCCCGGCGTCGATGATTCCCTTGCGCATGTCCACCTTCGCGAGCAGGATGCCGCCGACCACGAAGAAGGCGATCAGTGCCACCAGCGCCAGCCGGTACGACTGGGTGAACTGGAACACCAGGGCGAAGGTGAGGGTCCCCAGCCAGCTCGTGCCGCGCTCCATCGCCTGGTAGAAGCTGAAGTACTCGGCCTCTCGGCCGAGCGGGATCAGCTGGCTGTACAGCGAGCGGGACAGTGCCTGTGTGCCGCCCATGACCAGGCCGATCGCCGCGCCGAGGCCGAGCAGGGCACCGAAGTTGCCCGACGGCAGGCCGAACGCCACCAGCACCACGCCGAACCAGATCACGATGCCGCCGAGCACCGTCCGCTTGGCGCCGATCCGGGCCGCGACGCGCCCGAACAGCAGGGCACCGCCGAACGCGACGAACTGGGTGAGCAGGAACGTCATCATCACCTGGCTGGTCTCCATGCCGAGCTCGGAGGACGCGTACAGGCTCGACTGCACGATCACGGTCTGGATGCCGTCGTTGAAGAACAGGAACGCCGCCAGGAACAGCAGGGTCTGCGGGTAGTTCCGCATGCTCGCGAAGGTGGCCACGAGCTGGCTGAACGGGTTCCGGCGCGCGATCTGCTCCGGCACGTCTCGCGGTAGCCGGCGCAGGCCCAGCACGGGGATGATCGTGAACGCCGCCCACCACACACCGGCCGACAGCAGGCTGAGCCGGATCGCGAGGCCGTAGGAGATGCCGAGCGAGTCGTAGAACGTCATCAGCAGGAAGTTGAGCACCAGCAGGAGGCCGCCGCCGAGGTAGCCGAAGGCCCAGCCGCGGCTGGACACCCGGTCGCGCTCGTCCGGCCCGGCGATCCGGACCAGGATCGAGTCGTAGACCACCGTGGACGCCCCGAAGCAGAACGCGGCGATCACCATCAGCCAGGCCCCGAGCTGCCAGTTGTCGCCCTCGAGGAAGAACATCATGCTGCCGGCGAGCGCGCCCACCCAGGCGGTGACCGCGAGCCACCGGTGCGGCTTCGCCGAGCGGTCGGCGGCCGCCCCCACGAACAGCAGCAGGACGGCCGAGACGATGGTGCTCAGCGTGCCGAGGAACGGGTGCAGGGCGCCGGGCAGCACCGGGAAGATGCCCAGCAGCATCACCGGATTCGTGCACACGGCGCCCTCGGCGAGGTCCGGGCAGGCGGCGTTGTTCGCCAGGCTGGTCAGGTACGGGCCGATGATCACCGTCGCTGTGGTGGTGATGTAGGCGGAGTTGGCCCAGTCGTACCAGTACCAGGACCGCTGCTCCCTGGTGCTCCTCATGCGTCCCCCTCCCACAGGCCCCGCTCGAGGAGGACCCGCTTCAGCGTGCTGATGTCGTCGCTGACCAGCCCGTCCACGCCGAGGTCGATCAGGCGGTGCATCTCGGCCTCGTCGTCCACCGTCCACACGTGCACCACCCGGCCGGACGCGTGCGCGAGCCGGATCACATCGGGACGAATCAGTTCCAGCGGCGCGCCCTCGTACCGCACCGGGATCTGCAGGGCCAGCCCGCTGTCCTGCCACAGCCGGCGCAGCCCGAACCCGTGGGTGGCCACCACCACGCCGTTGGGCGAGGCGGCCGTCGCCACCCGCGGTGCCAGCCGGCGGAACTCCTTCAGGCGTGCGGAGGAGAACGAGGCCACGCAGACCCGGTCCTGAGCACCGAGCCGTTCAATGGTGTCCGCGAGCAGCTTGACGGCCCGGTCGTCCTTGATGTCGATGTTGAACCGGGCGCTGCCGAACTGGTCCAGCAGGTCGGCCATCCGCGGGATCGGGTCCAGCCCCCCGATCCGCACGTCGCGCAGGACCGCCCAGGAGTGGTCGCCGATCAGGCCGGTGGCGTCGGTGACCCGGTCGAGCCGGTCGTCGTGGAAGGCGACCAGTTCCTCGTCCGCGGTGGCCCAGACGTCGGTCTCCAGGTACTGGAAGCCGAGTTCGACGGCACGACCGAATGCATAGGCGGTGTTCTCCCTCGGCGCGTCCTGCGGCGTCACCCAGCCGCCACGATGCGCGAAGGCGGCGAATCGTCCGGCGAAGTACGGGTGGCTACGGGCCTGCACGGCAGCACCATACGGGGCGGCGGTGTCGCGGGGGTGACGACCCTCTGGTGTGTAATGTCCCGGTGACCACGATCCTGTCCATCCAGTCCAGCGTGGCGTACGGCCACGTCGGCAACAGTGCCGCCACGTTCCCGCTGATGCGGATCGGCGTCGAGGTGTGGCCGGTGATCACGGTGCACTTCTCCAACCACACCGGCTACGGGGCCTGGCGCGGCCCGCTGCTGTCGGCCACCGACGTGGCCGAGGTGGTGCGCGGCATCGACGAGCGCGGCGTGCTCGGCCGGGTGGACGCGGTGCTGTCGGGCTACCAGGGTGCCGAGGAGATGGGCGCCGAGGTGCTGCGCACGGTCGACCTGGTGCGGCAGCGCAATCCGCGCGCGGTGTATTGCTGCGACCCGGTGCTCGGGGACGTGGGCCGCGGCATCTACGTGCGTCCGGGCATCCCCGAGTTCATGCGCGACCAGGTCGTGCCGCGCGCCCAGATCGTCACCCCGAACCACTTCGAGCTCGACTACCTCACCGGACGCACCACGAACACGGTGGCCGAGGTGCTCGAGGCTGCGGACGCGCTGCGCGCGACCGGCCCGGACGTCGTGCTGGTCACCTCGACGGTGCTGGACGGCGGCAACCCCGACGAGATCCTGATGCTGGTCGACACCCCGGCCGGGGCCTGGCAGGTGACCACGCCGAGACTGGAGCGGAGCTTCACCGGATCCGGCGACCTGACCGCGGCACTCTTCCTGGCGCACTACCTGGAGGGCGACGATCCCGGGCTCGCGATGGGCCGCACCGCGGATGTCGTCTACTCGCTGCTGAAGGCGACGACCGAGGCCGGTTCCGACGAGCTGCTGCTCGTACAGGCGCAGGACGAACTGGTCAGCCCTGCGCATCACTTCGAGGTGATGCGGCTGCGGTAGCCCGCCGGGCCGAGGCGTGCGGG
The DNA here is from genome assembly GCA_039811825.1 of Propionicimonas sp. GTDB lineage: Bacteria > Actinomycetota > Actinomycetes > Propionibacteriales > Propionibacteriaceae > Propionicimonas. The sequence goes on along the minus strand of JBDHZJ010000262.1, from coordinate 593 downwards.
GCGCGTTCGGCGTAGCCGGCCAGCTCGATCCGGTTCGTCGTCCCGGTCTTCGCGAGCAGGTGCGAGACGTGCGAACTCACCGTCTTCTCGCTGATCACCAGTTCGGTCGCGATCTCGGCGTAGGTGCGGCCGGCCACGAGCAGCGCGAGGATCTCCCGCTCCCGAGTGGTGATCCCGGTCGGCCCCGTCGTGGCCGTGGCTTCCACCGGCACGACCTGACCGGTGGGCACGCGCGCCCGCCGCGCCAGCGCCAGGAGCTGCTCACGCAGCGGCTCGGTGGCCAGCCCCCCGGTGAGATCGAGCCCGCGACGCAGCAGCGCGGCACCGGCCGTCCGGTCGTGGCCCCGGCCGAGCAGGGCCTCGGCGCCGCGTCTGCAGGCATAGGCCGTCTCCCAGGCGAGCGCGGCCTCCGCCAGCGCATCGGCGGCCTCCGACCAGAGCCGGCCCTCGTCGGGGTCCGCCCGGACGCGGCCGAGTTCGGCGGCGTAGAGCGCGTCGAGAGCACGGCACTGCCGTTCGTACTCCGGCCAGACCGGACCGACGTCGCGGACGACCCGCGGGTGTCGGGAGTGCAGGTCCGCGGCTGCCGCGAG
>JBDHZJ010000261.1:0-4353 GCA_039811825.1 Propionicimonas sp. | reverse complement strand
TGAAGTAGATCCCGGCGATGACCGCCAGCACTCCGGCGACAAGGTACATCCAGGCCTGGCGTTTCGGGTCTTCCACAGCCTGCAGCCTACCGGGCCCCGGCCACCCCCGGGTCAGGCGGTCCGGGCCCGCAGCGCGTCCGCCAGGAGCCGGCTCGGCGCGTAGCCGTCCCGCCCGTCCCCGCCGAACCCGCGGGCGCTCCCGCCGTCCCAGGCGGGCCAGCCGGGATCCCCGGACGCGATGAAGCCGACCCAGGCGCCGTGCATCTCGTCCGCCAGCGCCTGCGGCGGGGTCGGCCCCTCGACGACGGCGACGCCCTCGGCCCCGAGCAGGTCCCAGGCGAACGGCAGTTCCAGGCAGTGCGCGGCCAGGCCGACCACCGGCGAGGGCCGGCGGAAGTCGTAGAGCCACGTGCGGCCCGCCCGCGCGTCCGCCCACGCCAGCAGCGGAATCCGGAAGGTGAGGTCGGTGACGAGCTGGCTGCACACGTCCGCCGTCCAGACCAGTTCGGGGTGGCCGGCGACGTAGGCTGCCGCGGTGGCCGCGTCGAGGCCGCCTCCGGTGAGCGCCTGCGCGGCGTCCGTGCCGGCCCAGGCCTCCCGGAGCGCCGGCGGCGCGGCGCTGAACTCGTGCGCGACCGTGCCCGCGAGCAGGTCCGTGCCGGAGCCGGCATCGGACCGGATCGCCTCGAGGACCCCCCTCGGCAGTACGTCGTCGCCGGTCAGCGGCACGAACGGCAGGCCGATGCCCCCGCCGGCGAGGGTGTGCCGGACGAAGTCGGCCGCCGCCGGCGCGGGCCCTCCGGAGGGCGCCATCAGCGCCGCCTGGGCGTCGAGGATCGCGTCCTCGGTGAGCGTCGACCAGCCGGCGCGGGCCGGTGCCACGCCCGCCCCGGCGGCGAAGTCGCGTCCGATGGTCTCGGCGGTGGCGAGGTCCAGCGAGACGTCGGCCGCGGAATGGGCGATCACCCGGCCGAACAGGCCCTCCGCCAGCGGGGACGCCAGCAGCGCCAGCACCGACGTGCCGCCGGCGGACTGGCCCCCGATCGTCACCCGGTCCGGGTCGCCGCCGAAGGCCGCGATGTTGTCCCGCACCCAGGCGAGCCCGGCGAGCTGGTCGCGCAGGCCGCGGTTCGTGGGCGCGTCGGCGATCCAGCCGAACCCGTCGAAGCCGAGCCGGTAGGACAGCGACACGGTGACGACGCCGTCGCGGTTGAAGGACGCCCCGTCGTACCAGGGGCTCGACGGGGAGCCGGCGAAGAAGCCGCCCCCGTGGATCCAGACCAGCACCGGCAGCCCGGCGCCCGCGTCGCCGGGAGCGGGAGTGAACACGTTCAGGTTCAGGGTCGCCTCGCCGGGGAAGGACGGCTCCGGGATCGTCGTCACCGGCCCGAACGGCCGCCGCTGCGGGGTCGGGCCGGGACGGCTCGCGTCCCGCACCCCGTCCCACGGACGCACCGGGACGGGTGCGGCGAACCGCAACTCCCCCACCGGCGCCTCGGCGAACGGGACGCCGAGGAAGGCGGCGGACCCGTCGCGCCACACCCCCTCGACAGCACCGGCGGTGGTCTGGACGACAGGACGCTCCACGCTCACCCGTCCACTCTGCACCACAGCTGCCCCCTCCTGCCGGGCAGGGCGGAGGATGGGGGCATGCCGAGAGCGATCGTGATCAGGAAGTCGGAGTCCGCAGCCGCCGGGGAGCCGGTGAACACCGCCGCGCTGGAGGAGGTCGGGCCGCCTCCCGAGTCGGACGGGCCGGTGCTCATCGACGTCGCCTTCTCCGACCTGAACTACAAGGACGCGCTGGCGCTGACCGGGCGCCCCGGGGTGGTCCGGACGCCGCCGCTGGTCGCCGGGATCGACCTGGTCGGCACCGTGGCCGCCTCGGACGACCCCCGCTGGCGTCCGGGCGACGTCGTGGTGCTGAACGGAACCGGGCTGTCGGAGACCCGCAACGGTGGGCTCACCGAGCAGGCCCGGGTGCCGGGCGACTTCCTCGTCCGGCTCCCCGAGGGGCTCGCGCCGGCCCGGGCCGGCGCGCTGGGCACGGCCGGCTACACGGCCGCGCTGTGCGTGCTGCGCCTGGAACGGGACGGCCTCGCCTCGACCCCGGAGCAGCCGGTCCTGGTCACCGGCGCCACCGGCGGGGTGGGCTCGATCGCCATCCTGCTGCTGGCAGCGGCCGGGCACCACGTCGCCGCGCTCACCGGACGGGCCGCGGAGTACGGCGACTACCTGCACGGCCTCGGCGCGACGACGATCGTGCCGCGCGACGAACTGGCCGGCGCGGGACGTCCGCTGCAGTCGCAGCGCTGGTCGGCGGTCGTCGACACCGTCGGCGGCGAGGTGCTCGCGAACGCGATCTCGCAGACCCGCTACGGCGGGACGGTCGCCGCGTGCGGCCTGGCCGGCTCCGCGTCGCTGCCGGCGAGCGTGATCCCGTTCATCCTGCGCGGGGTCACGCTGGCCGGGGTGGATTCGGTCCAGGCGTCCCTGGCCGACCGCGAGGCGGCCTGGGCGCGGCTCGCCAGGGACGTGCCGCCCGGGGTTCTCGACGACCTGACCGAGACCGTCCCGCTGGACGGGGCGATCGACGCCGCGGCGCGGCTGCTGGGCGGGGCGGCCCACGGACGGATCGCCGTCGCGATCACCGACTGATCCTCGCCGGCGTCCCCGGGCGGAAATCCACGCGACTTGGGACTTCAGTAGGTCTTGACCGCTCCGTTCACCTACTCTGGGAGTGGGCCGAACCCCGACCGCCACGAAGGACATCGACTCGTTTGTGGTCCGATGGTGGCACCGGTCGAGGAGGCGTGAATGATCCGTTCCGGTACCGCGAGCGCGTACCTGCTGCGCACCGTCCGCCTGCTGCTGGAGGCGTACGCCGGGACCGAACTGCCGCAGTGGGAGGCGGTCGCCCGCACGATCCGCAGCGTGCACCTCGATCCCGGTGACGTGCTGTTCTCAGCGGGCGAGGTGCACCCCTACGTGTACTACGTGGAGGAGGGCCTGCTGAAGGCGCAGATGCCGGACGCGCGGGGCCGCACGGTGATCACCTTCTTCGCCGAGGAGGGCGAGCTGCTCGTCTCGATGCCTGCCCTGGCGCCGGAGGGCGTCCGCCAGGTCGTACAGCGCAACCTGCACCCCCGCGCCGGCGACCTCCAGGTGGCCGTGCAGGGGGTGAGCATCCACACGGTGGCGGCGATCGAGCCGTGCGTCGTGCACGGGTTCGACTACCGCCTGATCGACCGGCTCGGCACTCGTCAGCTGCCGTGGTCCCGGCTGGCCACTGCGCTCTCGATGGCCTACGCGATCACGCTGCAGGCGGACGCGGCGACGCTGCGCAACCCGCCCGAGCAGCGCTACCGCCAGCTGCTGGAGACCCGCTCCGACCTGATCGAGCGGATCAGCCGCCGGGAGCTCGCGGCGTACCTCGCCGTGACCGACGTCGCCCTCAGCCGGATCGCGAAGCGGGTGGAGGCGGCGGATGCGTGAGCCCGCGGACGACGTTCGGGGTCGGCCCCCGCACCGGGGACGTGTCGCCCGGACGGGGTCTGTGGCCCGATCGCCGCGGATCGGCAGACTGACACCGGGCGCCCGGCGTGGCTTCGGGGTGCCCGCGACGCCGTCGTCGCCATGACCAGGAGCCACGACACCCCCAAGGAGATGTGATGGAGCAGGCAGGCCAGGACCCGGCAGCGCCGCAGGAGGTGACCCGGCTCCTGACGGAGCGTGACGCCCTCACCCGGCGGCTGACCGGCATCGACCAGCGGCTCGAGGCGTTGTACGCGCACCGGCAGGAGGACCTGTCCCGCCGGCTGGCCTCGATCGAGGAGGCGATCCGCGAGCTGTCCCGGCAGGGCGTTGCGGGGGCCACCGCGGCGCCCGCGCAGTCGGTCGCGCAGCCGGTCGCGCCCGCAGCGGCACCACCACCGGTTCCCGCGGCCCCGGCCACTCCCCCGGCCCAGGCAGCTCCGGCTGCACCGCGCCCCGCGACCGCGCCGGCCGTTCCTCCGGCGCAGCCCGCGTCGCCCCGGATCATCGGGGAGCGGGTGGCCGTCGACGCCCTGGCCCTGTGGGCGGGTCCCCGGAGGGACGCCGCGCCCCTCGGTTGGGCGCCCCCGGGCACGCGCGTGCTGCTGACCGAGGTCGCCCAGGAGCACCGCGTCCAGATCGTGTACCAGAACCGCCTGGTCTGGGCCGACCCGAGTTGGCTCGAAGTGCCGCCGCCGCAGCCGGGCCGTCCGCCGGCCCCGGACGCGGCACCCGCCCGGCCCGCGCCGGGAGCGGCACAGCCCCCGCAACCGCCCGCTCGTCCCGCAACCGTCGCGGCCGCCACAGCGCCGCCACAGC
>JBDHZJ010000260.1:0-4354 GCA_039811825.1 Propionicimonas sp. | reverse complement strand
CGGAGGCCGCGGACGCTGCGTCCGCGCAGGGGACGACCGCGTCCGTGCACCTGAAGGTCGACACCGGCATGCGCCGGATCGGCTGCGAGCCCGGGGACGCGCCCGGGCTGGCCGCCCTGGTGGACGCGACGCCCGGGGTCGAGCTGGAGGGGGTGTTCTCACACCTGCCGATCTCGGACTCCCCGCGGGGGGAGGAGTTCACCCGCGACCAGGTCGCCCTGTTCCGGCGCACCGCCGAGCAGGTCGAGGCCGTGCACGGGCCGGTGCTGAAGCACCTGGCGAACTCTGGGGCGGTGCTGGGCCACCCGGATGCCTGGTTCGACCTGGTCCGTCCCGGGATCATGGTCTACGGCGCCCTCCCCGATCCGGAGGCGGCCCGCACCGTCCCGCTGCTGCCGGGCCTGGAGTGGCGCACCCGCGTGACGTTCACCAAGCGGGTGCGGGCCGGCGAGACCGTCGGCTACGGGCGCACCTGGACCGCGCCGGCGGACACCTGGATCGCCACCGTCCCGATCGGCTACGGCGACGGCTACTCCCGGTTGCTGTCGAACCGCGGCCGGATGCTGGTCGGGGGCCGGTCGTACCCGATCGCGGGCCGGGTCTGCATGGACCAGACGATGCTCGACCTCGGGCCGACCACGGATGTCGCGGTCGGCGACGAGGTGGTGCTGGTCGGACGCGACGGCGCCGAAGAGGTCACCACGTCCGAGATCGCCGAACTGATGGGCACGATCCCCTACGAGGTCACCTGCCTGATCACCGGCCGCGTCGCCCGCACCCACGTCGGCTGACCCCGTCGGCCGGTCGAGCCCATCGACACCGACGGGAAATGGGGACGGTTCCGAACGGTCCGGGTTATCCACAATTCCTGACCGGAAACGGGGCCTGTGGAAAAGGTGGACCGAGTGAGGAACCGTCCCCAACTCGGTCCGGACGCCGCTACTGGCGCGGGATGGACGCCTGGTAGCGCGCCACGAACTCGCGCTTGGCGTAGCCGGCCAGGCCGAAGGTGAGCCAGCCGTCCACGGCGGCACCGACGCCGCCGCCGACCAGGGGAATTCGCCGCACCACGACGACCGCGAGGTGCTTGCCGCCGAGGCGTCCGGCGAGCGCCCCCATCACCCGCTCGCTGATCCGCTGCTCCAGGGCCGGGTCGAACATGGGTGCGGTCGCGATGGCGAGCGGTGAGGTCGGCAGCTTTCCGTCCGCGACGAGCCGGCGCACCTCGTCGTCGCCGAGCATGGCGAGGGTGAGCGCGGTCCGCACGCGCCGGTCGTCCACGTCGTAGCCACGCAGGTGCGCGATGCCGGCGATCATCCGGACGCTGAGCACGGCGAGCCCGGCGATGTTCGCGGGCAGGCCGACCGGCAGGGTGATCAGGCCGCCCACGCTGGTCAGGAAGCCCTGCATCGAGGCCATCGAGACGTGGTGGCGGGCGAGGGAGTCGATGGCCTGCTCGCGGTCGCCCTTCGACTGCAGGGAGCGGGCTGCGGTGACCTTCGCGCCGGGGAACGCCTGACTGCCGTCGATGGCGAAGTCCACGATGCTGCGCAACAGGCCGCCGGCCACCTCCGGGGTGCGGGTGACCAGTTGCTTGCCGAAGTCACTGGCGGCGTTCGCCATCGGCGTTCCTCTCGCGTGCGGACGGCTCCAGCCTAGGCGTCCCGGTGGCGTCCGGTCAGTGCGGGCATCCCCGAACCGACCCCGAGACCCGCCGGACCGAGTCGGGGACGGTTCCTTACTCGGTCCACCTTTTCCACAACCCCCGATTCCGCGCCGGATCTGTGGATAACCCGGACCGTTCGGAACCGTCCCCAATTCGGTCCGGGCGTTGTCGGGGGCAACTGGCAGAATCAGGGCATGGCGCGGCGTCCGGGCATCTTCGGGCCGCCGGCGAGCTGGCCGGCGCAGGACCTGATCGCGTTCTCCGCCGAGTTCGACGAGGCGCTGGTGCTGGCCGGCTACGCCGAGGGCGTGTTCCCGATGCCGCTGCACTCCTCGGGGTTCGGCCAGATGGGCTGGTGGTCGCCGGTGCACCGCGGCGTCCTGCTGCTGGACGCGCTGCGCGTGACCCGCTCGCTGCGCAAGTCGGCGAAGCGCTACACCACCACGATCGACGCCGCCTTCGCCGAGGTGCTGGAGCGCTGCGCCGACCCGTCCCGCCCCTACGGCTGGATCGACGACGACGTCCGTCGGGTCTACCTCTCGTTGCACGAGGCCGGTTGGGTGCACTCCGTGGAGACCTGGGACGCCGCGGGCCGGCTGGTCGGCGGGCTGTACGGCGTCTCGCTCGGCGGCCTGTTCGCCGGCGAGTCGATGTTCCACGATCCCGACCACGGCCGGGACGCGTCGAAGGTCGCCCTGCTGGCCCTGGTCGACCTGCTCGACGACGAGCACGCCGAGGAGCGCATCATCGACGTCCAGTGGCAGACCGACCACCTGGCCAGCCTGGGCGTGATCGAGGTGGAGCGTGATGAGTACCTCGGCCTGCTCGCCGAGGCCCTCGCCGCGCCGGCGCCCGCCTGGCCGTCCCGGGAGGAGGAGCATGCCTGAGCTGCCGGAGGTCGAGGCCCTGCGCGGCTTCCTGGTCCGCAACAGCGTCGGACGCACGGTCGCGCGCACCGAGTTGGCCGCGTTCGCCTGCCTGAAGACGTTCCAGCTGCCGCTCACCGCCCTGAACGGCCTCGAGGTGGACGGCGTCGAGCGGCGCGGCAAGTTCGTCTGCCTCTCCGTCGGCGGGCTCTGGCTCGTGTGCCACCTCGCCCGCGGCGGCTGGCTGACCTGGAAGGACGCGATGCCCGCGAAGCCGGCCCGTCCCGGACGCGGCCCGCTGGCGCTGCGGGTGGTCTTCGACGACGACACCGGCTTCGAACTCACCGAGATGGGCACCCAGAAGCGGCTCGCCGTGTACGTGGTCGACACCCTCGACGACGTGCCCGGCATCGTCACGCTCGGGCCCGACCCGCTCGCCGACGGGTTCACGCCCGACGTGCTCGACGGCATCCTGGCGAAGGCCGGACGCGCCCAGCTCAAGGGCGTCCTGCGCGACCAGCGGATCATCGCCGGCATCGGCAACGCCTACTCCGACGAGATCCTGCACGCCGCGAGGCTGAGCCCGTTCAAGCCGGCCAGCGGGCTGTCCGGCGTCGAGCGGGAGACGTTGTACTCCGCGATCCGCACCGAACTCGCCGACGCGGTGGCCCGGTCCGCCGGCTTGGCCGCGAAGGAACTCAAGGGCGACAAGAAGCTGAACCTGCGCGTCCACGGCCGCACCGGGCAGCCGTGCGACGTCTGCGGCACGACCATCGCGGAGGTGTCCTTCGCCGACTCCTCGCTGCAGTACTGCCCCGGCTGCCAGACCGGCGGCAAGCCGCTCGCCGACCGACGGATGTCGAAGCTGCTGAAGTAGGGGGCGTCCCCCGTCCCGGAGGCTCCTCAGGGCCGGGCCCGGCCGTGCGGACACGCGTCCGGATAACGGTCCGGTATCGGGCCCGGGCAGTGGTCTGACCAACCCGGCGAACCCGGTAGCCTGCACTCGTTGGAGATCAGCGGGGGCAGAAATGAGGTCTGAGGTGGGCGGCGCGTCGGGCCGGCTGCGCACGGCCCTCGCCGCGCCGTGGACGAGCGACCCGAAGCGGGGCATCTGGCTGATCGTGGCCAGTTCGCTGCTCACCCTCGCGGTGGCGTTCGCCGGGCCCTCCTCGGTCGCGCTGAAGCTCGGACCCCGGGTCGACTACCTGCCGCCGTGGTACCTGCCGGTGGGCACGATCACGCTGAGCGAGTGGGTCGCGGTGCCCGCGTTGTGGCTGGGTCTCGCCGCCGGCACCCTCGGCATGTGGATCTGCTGGCGGGCCATCAACACCGGCTGGCGGCCGAACAACAAGAAGCTGTTCGGCCTCGGTGCGCTGCTCAGCGTCCTGACCAGCCTCGTCCCGCCGATGACCTCGGCCGACGTGCTGATGTACGCCGCGTACGGACGCCTTCAGGTGCTCGGCCTGAACCCCTACGACATCACCCCGGCCGGGATCTTCCGCCAGGAGTACGACCCGGTGCTGATCTGGACGGAGCGGCCCTGGCAGGACACCCCGAGCGTGTACGGCCCGCTCGCGTCCGCCTCGCAGTGGCTGGCGGCCTGGCTCGGCAACGGCAACATGCACGACACCGTGTTCTGGCTGCAGATGTTCGCGCTGCTGCCGTTCCTGGTGATCGGCGCGCTGGCCGTCAACATGGCCCACGACAACCACAAGATCCAGACCCGCGCCGTGCTGTTCACCGTGCTCAACCCGCTGATGATCTGGTCGGTGCTGGCCGGGGCGCACAACGAGGCGTTCACGCTGGTGTTCGCGATCGTCGG
>JBDHZJ010000259.1:0-4377 GCA_039811825.1 Propionicimonas sp. | reverse complement strand
GCCACCGCGGCCACCACCGAGCCGACGCCGAGGGAGAGCAGCGTGTGGGCCAGTCCGAGCGGCTCGTCGCCCGGACGCACCTGGGACGTGCCCACGTCGCAGGACGACAGCACCACGTGCCCGGCCCGCACCTCCCCGGTGGGCAGTTCGTGGGCGAACACGTCGCCGTCGGCCATCCGCAGTGAGGAGAACAGCGGGCTGGCCGGCTGGTGGACGCCGTGCGCCGCGACGTGCACCACGTCCGCCCCGGCGAGCGCCGCGACAAGGTCGGACGCCCCCGCGTCGGCGGACGGCGGACGCTCCCGCCAGGCGCCCGCCACCCGTCGTGCCTCGGTGGCGGCGAAGCGCAGGCCCGGACCGGTCAGCACGCGCACCTCGGGCGAGGCCGCGCCGCCCCGTCGTCCGGCCCACTCCGTCGCCGAGCGCGCCACCGTCACCGGGACGCCGGCCAGCGAGGGCAGCAGCCCCCACGGCACGGAGGAGACCGCGTGCGTCCCGATCACCACCAGCCCGGACGACCGCAGCCGCCACGGCCGCACCACCGCCTCGTCCAGCCACTTCAGGCCCGCGGCGAGCGAGGTGCCGATCGCGTCCCGCAGCGGGCCGGACGGCTGGTACGCGCCGGCACGCAGGTCGGCCTGCACCCGGCGGGAGGTCTCCAGGCAGCGGTCGAGGTCGGCGAGCCGCGCCAGCCGGCGGCGCCCGCCAACGACCGCAGCTCCCCACAGCCCGCCGTCGTGGGGGAACAGCCAGAGCAGGTCGCGATCGGCGGCGGCCAGCGCGTCGAGGGCGTCCGGAAGCCCGGGCAGCGCGTCCGCCGCCGTGCCGGTCTGGCGCTGGGCCAGCCCCAGGTCGGTGAGCTCGCGGCGGAGCCGGGCGGCCTCCGCCCTGCGCTCGGGAGTCGGCTCCTCCCGCAGCGACTGGGACAGCGCGCGCAGCCGCTGGGTGAGGTCGGCCTGGTGCGGGTCCGCGGGCGGGCGGACGACCGGAAGGCCCAGGCTGGTCCAGCGCTCGAGGGTGCGCAACACGTCGGACGGGCCCCGCCGCGCGGCCAGGTCGAGGTCGAGTTCGGCCAGCCGCAGGCTGAGCACCTTGCGCGCGGCCCGCGAGTCCAGGGACGCGCTCACCGCCTGGCTCGCGGCGAGGTCCGCCGCGGCCCGGGCCAGGCGCGGACGCGGCGAGCGTCCCGACGCCACATCGGTGAGCGCCGCGGCGTACACGTGCCGCAGGTGGATCACCAGCCCGTGCGACTGCCGCGGGTACCGACGCAACGCCGCCCGGGCCGTCTCCGGACGGCCCAGTCGCGCCGCCGCCTCCGCTGCCACGGCGATGCTGCGGGCGACCAGGTCGCTGTCGCCGAGCTCACGGGCGATCTGCTCGTGCCGCAGGGCGCCGTCCAGCACGGCCGGCAACGGACGCCGACGGCTCAGGTCGCAGTCGAGCGTGACAAGCTCCGCCCGCGCGACGGGTCCGGCGGCGCCGAGGCGCCGAAACCTGGTCCGGGACGCGCGGGCCGCCGCGGCCGCCTCGTCGAAGGAGCCGGTGAGCCGGAGCAACTGCGCCCGCTCACGGTCGATCTCGGCGCGCAGGATCCGGTCCACCCCGGGACGGCACATCGCCTGCGCACGGTCGAGGGTCTCGATCGCGTCGTCGAGCAGCCCGGCCTCGCCCAGCACCCTGGCGAGGTCGAACAGCGACGGCCCGCGGAACACCTCCGCGGGGAGCTCCTCGGCGGCGGCGATCGTGGCGAGCGCCCCCGGCAGATCGCCGGTCAGGTAGAGCGCGTAGCCCCGGTTGTGCTCCGCCATGAACTCGTGGCGGACGTCCCCGGCTTCCCGCGCGAGACCCGAAGCGGCCGAGAAGTGGCGGGCGGCGTCGTCCGCGCGCCCGAGTTCGAAGCTGATCATGCCGAGGGTGAGGTGGGTGGTCGACTTCTCCAGCGACGTGAACCAGCCCGGTTCGTCGACCACCACCTGCAGTTCTGCGGCCGCCGTCGCGAAGTCGCCGCTGCGCCCGAGGATGTGGCCGCGCTGACAGCGGTAGCGGGCGACCAGTTCGGGGTCGTCGGCCGCCAGGCGCCGAGCGTCCGCGAGCACGCCGAGCGCCGCGTCCAACCCGCTGGTGGCGAACTCGGTCAGCGCGAGCGTGAGCAGGCAGGCGACCCGGACGGACTCGGTCTCCGGATCGGCGGGTGCGTCCAGCGGGGGCAGCTGGCGCAGGGCTTCACGCAAGGTCCGGGCGGCGCGGACGGGCTGCCCGGCCGAATGGTGCGCCAAGCCCGTGAGCCGCAGCTCCCGGGCCCGGGCGAGCGATTCGTCGCTCGCTGGCGGAAGGTTCGTCAGATCTCCATCGACGGGGTGATCACGGGCCGGTAGCCCTCGCGACGGACGACGAAGTGGACGTGGCCCCGCGGCACCTCGTCGAGCGAGAAGCGGCCGCCGTCATCGGCGACGGCGGTGCGGGTGACTCCCTCCGCGACCGCGTCCACCTCGGCGCCGGGGCTGGTCACCCAGCCGTCGATCCGGGCGTGATGGGCCGACACGACGGTGGTGACCATCAGGCTCAGCGACCCGCTGGTGAAGGTGACCGAGTCGGTCTCCTCGCCACGCATCCCGACCAGTTCGCCGCGGGTCAGCTCGGCGATGTCGGCCTCCAGTTCGGCGACGGCCAGGCTGAAGTCGATCTTCTCCAGCAGGTCGGACGGCATCGGGTCGATCGTCGCGTAGAGCGTGGCGAGCTGCGTCAGGATGCGCTCGTCGGTGGCGTCGAGGAGCTCCTCGGCTCCGGGAACGAAGTCTTCTGGCATCTCAGGCCTCCCAGGCGGGGTCGGAAAGGAGTGCGGCGCGCAGCTTGGCCAGGCACCGGCCCCGGGTGGGTCCGATGCTGCCCACCGGCATGCCGAGGGTGGTGGCGACGCTCGCGTAGTCGGGGGTGGCGGCGAAGGCGATCACCCGGAGCAGGGCCCGGCACCGTTCGGACAGTTCGTTCACGTGCCGCCACAGCACGCGCTGCTCGTCGGTCCGGAGGGCCGCCTCCTCGGGCGTCGCCTCGTCGACGGTGTCCGGCACGCCGGCGTCCGGGACGGTCTCGCGTCCGGCCAGCCGCATCAGCCGCCAGGTCTCCCGCTTCACCGTCACCACCAGCCAGGACACCACACCCTTCGGGTCGGCGATGGTCTCGGCGCCGTCCACCAGGCGCAGCCAGGCGGTCTGGATCGCGTCCTCGGCCACCTGCTGCGGCGCGCGCTGGCTGCGCGCGGTGTGCCACAGCAGCGGTGTCAGCAATCCGACCAGGTCGCGCAGCCGCTCGCGGTCACCGTCCCGGTAGTCGGTGAACGCGGCAGCGGCCTGCGCGCCGAGGGGAGCAGTGGTGTTCACGAGCGAACCACCTTGTCGAAGGCGGCTCGGCCACGCTTGAGCATCGCCTCGAGGCTGACGTCCTCGGTGCCGAGCCGGACCAGGAGCTGCGCGAGCTGGCCGGCCACGACGGGCGTGGCGAAGGAGGTGCCGCTCCAGACCCCGAAGCCGCCGGCGAAGTCGTCGAGATCGATCGTGGCCCGGTTCGGTGGCGCCGCGAGAGTGCCGTCGGCGACGGCCTGCTGGCCCGTCTCGTCGAGGGTCTCCACCCCGGCCACCTCGGTGCCGGGTTGCACGGCGGCGTTCTGCGGTACCGGCAGCGTGGAGACGATCGCGGCGCCCGTGCGGTAGGTCTTCACCCACCTGCCGGCGTTGGAGAACAGCGCGACCGTCGAAGTGTTGGGATTGAGCGATCCGACGCTGATCATGGGGACTCCGTCCGACAGCGGGTGTGCGGCGAAGCCGGCGGGCAGGAACGGTCGGTCGGTGGCATCGTTGCCGGCCCCGGCCACCACCAGCACGCCCGCGCGGCCGAGGTCGCGGAGCACCTCCTCGACGCTGGAGTCGACGGGATCGTCGTCGGCGTCCTCGTGGTAGTAGCCCGCGGAGATGGAGAGCACGTCGACGACGAGCTTCGGATCGTGTTGGACCAGCGCCTTGAGCTGGCGGTCGAGCAGTGCGTGCAGCGCCTCGATCAGCTGCGACTCGATGATCACGCCGTCGGCGTCCATCAGCACGTGGGCCTCGAGCCGCGCTGCCGGGCAGGTCTGGCGGACGATGCCGGCGATGAAGGTACCGTGTCCGGCCAGCGGCGAACCACTGCCCGAGAGCGGGTCGGCGAGTCCGGAGGAGTCGTCGGGAATCGTGTCACCGACCACGGTTACCACGCCCTTGGGAGCGAGCTGGGTCTGCGGGTCGGCCTGGTTCGTCGTGACCTGCCGCTTGAACCACGGGTGCCGTCCGATGCCGGTGTCGGGCATCACGACGACCGGCGGGCGCGCGAGGTCGGGCGCACTCCTGA
>JBDHZJ010000258.1:0-4398 GCA_039811825.1 Propionicimonas sp. | reverse complement strand
GCCGCCGTGTCGCCCGTCGCCGCAGCCTTGCGGGCGCTCAGGATGAGGTGGGCGAGCGTCCTGGCGAGGCTGTCGTGCAGGTCGCGGGCGAGGCTGAGGCGCTGTTGGGCCAGCGCCGCGACGCGGGCCTCCTCCTGCGCCTTCCGGTAGGCGGTGAAGACGTTCCCGATCACCCAGAGCACGGCCATCAGCGCGGCCCACATCAATCCGGCCAGGACCAGCACGATGCCGGGGGCGTCGGGATCGATGCGCGACAACTGGACCACCTGGATCGCCATCAGGATCAACCAGTAGACGATGGTCATGGCCAGGCGCTCCCGGCGCCGGCCCCGCATGCCCATGCCGAGGATCGGGATCAGGGGGGCGTACTCGCCCATCAGCGCCCACTGCCTCGGGGCCGGCAGGTAGCACAGGAGGATCGCGGCCAGCGCGATGCCCGCCGCGCGCGGGTACTTCACCGTGAGGGCCGCGGTGGCGCACGCGGCGAGGTCGAGGGCGATCGAGGCCGGAGAACCGATGTGCCAGCCGAGCGCGACGCCGAGCGCGGCGATGAGCAGCGCGAGCACGACATCGACCGTGCCGTCGGTCAACAGGGTGGGGGCGCGCCGCATGGCCCAATCAAACCGCGCGCGGGCGAGGCTGGCCAACCGAGCCGGAAAATCGGAACGGGCGCGTGTCACTGCCTGATCGGGCAATTTCGGGCCGAACGGGTCGCCCGGACGGTCGAACCGGGCGGCCCTGCGGCCACGGGAGCCGGCCGGGGTGCAAGCCTCGTGGCATGCCACCCGCCGCCATCTGGGTCCGCCGCCGGATCGCCGCCGCCCTCATCGGCACGATCGCGGCCGTGACCGGAGTGGTCGTGCTGGTGTCACCGGCGTCCGGACTCGTCGCGCAGGACTGGTGCGAACTCGTGCCGATGTGGCCCGGCTGTCACAACTGAGCTTCTGCCCACCCCACTGCGGGGCGCCACTGGCCAGAGTGGCGCCCCGCCACCATCTCCAGGAGTTGCCGCCGCCCGGCGGAGTCGTGCCGCGCCGCGCCGTCCACGGCGGGTTCGCCGCCGCTATCCACCGTCCGACGCAGGCCCGTGGTCACGCTCGACGGGGCTCCAGCGGCCGCCGCGGCGCCGCAGCACCCTGAGGTCGTTCCACGCGGCAACCCGGCCCACCGCGGCCGCCAGCACCTTCGCCGCCGACCAGGCGGCGGCGTCCTCCTCGGCGTCGTTCCCGGTGGGCACCACGAACCGCACCACCACGCGCGGCGGTCCGGTGCCGCGGGCGAGGGGCTCCACGTCCACGAACGCGTCCTCGACGACCCAGCCATCGGCGACCGCGAGCCGGGCGGCTTCCAGCACCTCGGGCGGATCCACTCCGGCGCGTGCCTCGATGATGCCGGCGCTGGCCCGGAACGATGCCATCGTCCACCTCCTGCGAGCAGGCTAGGAGCCGCCACCGACAGTGCCTCGTCCCCCGGACGCGCCGCAGCCCCATATGCTTACCCACCGTGAATGCGGTGATCGACGAACTGACCTGGCGGGGCTTCATCGCCCACTCCACCGACCCGGACGCCCTCGCGTCCGCCTTCGACGCCGGGCAGGTCAGCTCGTATGTGGGCTTCGACCCGACCGCGCCCAGCGTCCACATGGGCAACCTCGTCCAGCTGATGCTGGCCCGCATCCTGCAGTCGAACGGGCACCGGCCGTTCCTGCTCGTGGGCGGGTCCACCGGGCTGATCGGCGATCCCAAGCAGAGCTCGGAGCGCAACCTGAACCCCAAGGACATCGTCCACGAGTGGGTGGAGCGGATCCGGGGCCAGGTGAGCCGGTTCGTGGACTTCGACGGGCCGGCGGGGGCGGTCGTGGTGAACAACTACGACTGGACCGCCGAGCTGTCCACCCTCGACTTCCTGCGGGACATCGGCAAGCACTTCAGCGTGAACCGGATGCTCGACCGCGAGGTGGTCAGGGCGCGCCTGGAGTCCGGTATCTCGTACACGGAGTTCTCCTACGTCCTGCTGCAGTCGCTGGACTACCTCGAGCTGTACCGGCGCCACGGTGTCACGCTGCAGACCGGCGGGTCCGACCAGTGGGGGAACATCACGGCGGGGGTGGACCTGATCCGGCGCGCCGAGGGTGCGCGCGTTCACGCGCTGGCGACGCCGCTGTTGACCAAGGCGGACGGGACGAAGTTCGGCAAGACCGAGTCCGGGACGGTGTGGCTGGACCCGGCGATGACCAGTCCCTACGCGTTCCACCAGTTCTTCCTGAACGCAGAGGATGCGAAGGTCGTCGAGTACCTGAAGATCTTCACCCGGCGCAGCGCGGAGGAGATCGAGGACCTGGCGCGCCAGCTGGCGGAGGCGCCGCACCTGCGTGCCGCCCAGCGCGCCCTCGCCGACGACATCACCGACCTCGTGCACTCGCCGGCCGAGCGGAAGGCGGCTGCTGCGGCCGCTGCGGCGATCTTCGGCAGGGACGACCTGGCCGCGCTGCCCGAGCCCACGCTGCGGGCTGTCGTGGCCGAGCTCGGCACCCCGCCGATGCGGGTGGGGGAGGAGCTCCCGACCGTCGTGGACGTGATGGCTGCCGCGGGCGTGGTCCCGTCCAAGTCGGCGGCCCGACGGGCCATCGGCGAGGGCGGCGCCTACCTCAACAACGTGAAGGTGACCGATGCGGACGCGCGCCTGGCCGACGACGACCTCCTGCACGGGCGGTACGTGGTCGTGCGGCGGGGCCGCAAGACGGTGGGTGCGCTCGCCGTCGAACGCTGACGATCCCCGGCGGGTGGATACCCCGGTGGGTGTGTGCGTTGGTGTGAGCGCAAACATTTGATCATAGTTCAGGACATGAGGCTGTTCACAATGTGGTCAACTGATGGAACGGAACCGTGAAACACCTGATCGGGTGCACCTAGGCTGCACTGTGCCGGGAGTGGCAGGCCATGGCGGTGTCCTGTCGGTGAGCGTCCGGGGAGGTCGATCGCTGGTTCCCGGCGAGCCGAGGGGGGATCTGCTGCGGCGCGACGGGTCCTGCCGGTACTGGTTGCCGGGGTGTCCGCGATCGGGCTGGTCGCCACCGTGGGGGTGGGCTCGGTGATGGCGGCCGGCACGATCCAGGCGGACCTGTGCCAGCGGGTCCGCGACCGCGTGGTGGCGGAGACCACCAACGTGGACGCCACCTGCGACGGCCGCAATGTGGACCTGACGATGTACGACAGCTCGCGCACCTGGGTGCCGGCGCTCGCGGCCGTGGCCAAGGTGCGCGACCTGGGCGACGTCACTTGGCGCATCGTCATCCGCGGCAACGCGGAGAAGGCCGCGGAGGCCGGGCAGGAGGCGCCGGCGGTGCCCGAGCCGAAGTGGCCGGTCACGGTGCGGTTCACGGGCGGCAAGGCGCAGTTGTCGAAGACGACGCGCGGCCAACTGGTTGCGGCCACCCGCTACCTCCGGGCGAATCCCGACGTGCGGGTGAGGGCCGTCGGGTACACCGACAACGGCCTGGACGCGAAGGCACGCTCCAGCCTGGGCATGCTGCGGGCGGTCGCCGTGCTGCGCTACCTCAACGACCACGGCGTCTCACCCGGCGCGGTCGCGATCGAGAGCCGCGGGGCGAAGAACCCGGTGGCCTCGAACCGGACCGCGGCGGGGCGTGCCAAGAACCGCCGGGTCGAGATCGTGCTGGTGAAGGAGAAGGAGTCCTGATGTTCGACGGATTCGGGTTGGTCGTGACCCAGATCGCCGTGGTTGCCGGAGCAGCAGCCCTGTTCGGGCTCGTGCTCGGCCGAGACGCTCACGGCGCCCCCGGCCGCCCCAGCGCCCACGGAGGCGCCGGTGACGCCGGCCAAGGTGGTGCCCCCGGAACCATCCGTGGTGGTCCCGTTCGGCGGGCGCAGGTACGTGGACTGAGCCTCGATCGGGGCGACACGCCCGGGCGTCAGCCCCGATTTGACCCGACCCGGCGGACTGCGTAATGTTCTTCGAGCGCCGCCGGTGAGACGGACGAGACAGACAAGGTTCTGGAACGGACGGATCGGGGCGCCAAACCACTTCTGACTAGCACGGATACGGTGTGCGCTCACGATGGAGCCCACCTAGGTCCGAGCCGGGTCGCGGGTGGGGGAAGGCAGCTGGAGCCGGTTTGACACCGACGAAAGCCGCCGAGTAAAGTAAGTCGAGTTGCCCCAAGCGGAGGCGGAAGCCGAAGCGCGGTGCGCACCCGAAACTTGAGAACTCAACAGCGTGCTTAAAAGTCAATGCACAATAATGCACTCCTCGGAGTGCGAACTAAACCCCGTCCCGGGGCGTGCGAGACGCAAGTCGAACGCGATCCGGAACGGATTCCTTTGATTATTGAGCAGATTCAGCAATGAGTCTGCGTCAGTGTCAAACCAATGTTGACGG
>JBDHZJ010000257.1:0-4435 GCA_039811825.1 Propionicimonas sp. | reverse complement strand
GCGATCCGTCCGGTCAAGGGACGGGTCGAGGACGAACTGATCGGGCGCCCCGGCGTCAACGCCGTGGACATCGCCGAGAAGGTCACCGACGGGAAGGCGACGGGCGAGCTGTCGATCGTCGTCTACGTCGACAAGAAGCTGCCGGCCAGCCGGGTCAGCAAGGCGCAGGCGATCCCCGCCGAGATCGACGGGGTGAAGACCGACGTCCAGGAGATGACCATCGAGTTGCAGTCGCCGCGGTGGGAGCGGCTGGGCGAGGAGGCGATGGTCGACCAGACCGCCTACGGCACGCTCGTCGGCGGCATCTCGATGGGCCCGTCGCGGTCGTTCTACCTGACGCCGCCGGAGGTCGACACCCCCGGCAACTACGTGATGGTCGGCACGCTCGGCGCGCTGGTGCGGGACAACGCCACCGGCGCGACGATGGCGCTGTCGAACTTCCACGTCGCGGCGGTGGACACCGGCTGGTCGACGTCCGACCGGCAGTGTCAACCCGGGCGACCGGACAACGGCACCGTGCCGGCCAGCGAGTTCGGCACCCTCGCCCGCGCGGTGCTCAGCCAGCACGTGGACGGCTCGGTGACCACCCTGGACACCGGCAAGGCCTGGCAGGCCGAGGTGCACGACATCGGCGCGGTCGCGGGCACGGCGACGGGCGTCGTCGGCCAGGCCGTCCGCAAGCGGGGCCGCACCACCGAACTCACCTACGGGTCGATCGCCTCGCTCGACTTCACCGTGTCCGTCGACTACGGCGACGGCCTCGGCACCCGCACGCTGAAGAACCAGCTGCGGATCAGCACCGACACCACGAAGTCCACGCGGTTCTCCGACCACGGCGACTCCGGCTCGGTGATCATGACCGACGACCGCCACGTCGTCGGCCTGCTCTTCGCCGGTTCGTCGGACGGGGCGAACACCTTCGCCAACCCGATCGCGAACGTGCTCGACGAGCTCGACATCACGTTGCTGGTCGGCGGGTTCACGATTCCGCAGTCGCTGGCCACGTGCCCGTCGGTGCTCACGGCCTGTCCGTCGAAGTTCACGATCTGCCCCACGCAGACCGTGGTCTGTCCGTCGAAGTTCCTCTGTCCGTCGAAGTTCACGATCTGCCCCACGCAGACCGTGGTCTGTCCGTCGAAGTTCCTCTGCCCGTCCAAGTTCACCTTCTGCCCGACGCAGACCGTGTGCCCGACGAAGACGGTGATCTGCACCGTGTCGAACCAGCTCTGCGGCGGGTTCGACCCGGGTGGCCCGGTGGAGAACCCGGGTGGGCAGGGCGAGACCGTCGACTACGGCTACGGCGAGGCGGACGTGTACCAGGCCGGCTACGCCGAGGGCTACGCGGCCGGATCCGAGGCGGCTGCCGGTGCGCAGGCGGCTCCGGACTGGCAGATTCCGCTGCCGCCGACGCGGTTCTGCCCGTCGGTGGCGTTCTGCCCGACGCTGGCCACGTGCCCCACCCTGGCCAACTGCCCGAGCCAGGCCTGGTGCCCGAGCCGGTTCTGCCCGACGCTGGCGTGCCCGACCCGGTTCTGCCCGACGCTGGCCAACTGCCCGACCCTGGCCGGTTGCCCGAGCCTGGCCGGTTGCCCGAGCCTCGCCTGCACGACCGGCGTGGCCCCGGGCGTTCCGGGTGAGTTCTCCGGCGACAGCGCCTTCTGGGCCGGCTACCTGGCCGCGCTCGAGCAGCAGCAGGGCGGCGACCCGACCGCCGGCTGAGCCGTCCGGACCGAATGGGGGACGGTTCCGAACTCAGTCCATCTTCAGGTGGACCGGGTGAGGAACCGTCCCCGACTCGGTCCGTTCTCAGGTGGACCGAGTAAGGAACCGTCCCCGACTCGGTCCAGGGGAGGTGTATCAGGAACGGGGGGGCCCGCTCTGACGGGTGAATCACGAGGACGAGGAGTGCGGCGATGGCTCTTTCTGCGGCCGGGCTGGAGCGGGTGCGGGCGGTCAAGGCCCGCACCGAGGACGCCCTGCTGGCGCTGTCCGGAGTGGTGGCGGTCGACATCGACGAGCTGGTGGTGGACGCAGGCCCCGTTTGGGGGATCGTGGTCTACGTCCACCCCGGCGCCACGCCGTCGATGCGCGACCGCGTCCCGGTGAGCATCGAGGACGTGCCCACCGAGGTGCGTGAGCTCACCGTCGAGCTGCAGGGCGGAATGTCGTGACCAGCGCGCCCGCCGTGTTGGCCCGGGCCGTCCACACCGGGCTCGTGGACGCCTCGGACGTGCTCTCCGGAGCAGTGCGGGTGCGCCGCGTCGACGGCTCCAACCCGGTGCTGCGCCTGGCCAGGGACGGGCACCCGCTCGCCTTCGTCAAGGGGACGGGCCAGGCGGCCCGGGTGAACGGCGAGGACACGGTGGCCAGGGAGGGCACGGTCGTGCGCCGCCTGGCCGACTCGGGCGCGGCCCCGTCCCCGCTGCCGCAGAGCACCCCGGACGAGCTGTGGCTCACGCCCGCGCAGGGCCATTCGATGGCCGAACTCATGATGGCCGGCGACGTGTCCGTCCTGAGCGACGGCTTCGCCGCGACGGGCGCCGCGCTCGCGGCCCTGCACGCGCAGCCCGCCGGGCCCGGCGCGCCGGTGATGGGGCTGCCGTGGCCGATGCTGGCCGAATTGCCCCCGCACATGGACTCCGCCCGCTACCACGAGGTGCCCACCAGGGTGATCGGGGTGGCGCGCGAGCTCGCCGATGTCGCCCGGGCCGCCGAGGAGGGGTGGCGGTCCCAGGGGTGGGCGCACGGCGATGTCAGCGCGTCGAACGTGCTGGTCGGACCCGACGGTGCGTGCCTGATCGACTGGGAGTCGGCCGGGCTGGGGGACCCGTCGTGGGACCTGGCCGGCGCCCGGGTGCTGGCGGAGACGGTCGCTGCCGACTGGAGCGACCTGGCGTGGCGCCGCCTGCTGGCGGCGTACCGCGGGGGAGGGGGGACGGCGGCCGAGCCGGGCCACGCACTCTGGTGCGTCCGGCTGCTCGTGGCCGCCTATCAGCTGGCCGTCGGCGTCCTGGTCGGTGGGGGGACGCCGGACGCCGACGGCAGCATCAGCACGTTGCTCGAGCGCGCCCGCGAAGCCGCGGAGGCCCATCGTGTTCACGGCTGAGCAGGAGCGGTCCGTCCGCGCCGCGCACCGGGTCTGGGCCGGCGGCGAGGACCTCTACGCCGGCTGGTACGCCGCGCCGCGCGCCGGGGTCGCCGTGCCGCGGCCCGCGTCCGGCGCACCGCCACTGGTCGGGCAGTTGCGGGTGGCGCACAGCACGCGCTGGACGCCCGGGTGCCGCGTGGTCGGCACCGGGCTCGCCGGGACGGTCGTGGTCGCCACCCCGGACGGGATCACCCGCGCGGTGTCGCTGGGCGACCACTGGGTGCCCGCACACCCGGGACGCCCGGCCCGGGCCGGTGACGTGGTGGTCGCGGTCGAGCGGGCCGGCGGCTACGAGACCGAGGGCTGGTGGCGCACCTGGGGCGGCGGCTGGGACGTGACCACCCAGCAACCCGACGTGACCCGGTTCTACCTCTCGATCCGGCCCGAGCGGGTGCTCGACCTGGTCCGGGTGCTGCCGCCGGAACTGGATGCGGCCCGGCTGCGCTGGTCGCTGAAGGTGGCGGCCCGTCCCGAACTGCTCACGCGCCCGGACGCGGTCGTGCTGTACGTGGACGATGCCGACGCCGGGCGCGTCGCCGCGATCGTGGTCGGCACCGTGGGCGACCTGGTCGGGCCGGACGGTGCTCCGCCGCTGACCGCGTCGCTGGCGCCCGGGGTGGCGTGGTCGCACGACCCGGGTACCGAGCAGAGCTTCGGGCAGAGCCGCTGCGAACTGCTGGCGGAGGCGTTCGCGGGGTGCGCCGACGGCGACGACCCCGTCCGCGCGGCTGCCGAGGCCTTTACCGCCGCCGGGCTCGACCCGGCGCGTCCACACCTGAGGAGCGCCGCATGACCACGCAGGCGACCACCGTTGCGTCCGCCGACGCGGTGCTGGACGACGCGCTCCAGCGCTGCCTGGACGCCATTGATTCGTGCGCAGTGACCTGGGCCGGGCACCGGGGTTGGGGGACCTGGGAGCTCGACGCGAGGGGGGAACCGCTGGAGCTGCACGCCGGGCGGCCATGGCTCTACGACGGGAACGCGGGCATCGCCTGGGCACTGCGCACGCTCGGCCGCGAGGACGGCGACGAACCCGCCGGCGACGCGGGCCCGGCACCGGGGCTGCTCGGCGGCAGCACCGGTGTCGCGCTGGCCGGGGCCGGCCGGTCGGACGTCCCCGGCGGGTTGGGCCCGTCGAGGCCCGGCCGGGGCTCCGACCTCGGTGGGGGGCTGGCCGGCGACCTGCTGGCGCTGGTCCGCTCGAGCGATGATCCGGCCGCCGTCGCCGCGCTCGTGGACGCGCTCGCCTGGGCTGCCCGGTGGGACGGCGAGGCGGCCTGCTGGCCC
>JBDHZJ010000256.1:0-4445 GCA_039811825.1 Propionicimonas sp. | reverse complement strand
CCCCCCGCCACTCCTTCAGTCCCTGCGCCGACTCCGGGGGCACGATCGTCGCTCTCGACCGGATCGAGCCCGATCTCGTCGTCGACCCGGATGGCCGTACCGCGACCGTCGGGTCGGCCATCCGGCTGGGCGACCTCGGCCGCAGGCTGCACGAACAGGGTTGGGCGATCGCGGCCTGGCCGTCGCTGCAGCACATCTCGCTCGGCGGCGCCGTCGCGACCGCCACGCACGGCTCGGGCGATGCCACCGGGATGCTGGCCACCCTCGTCCGCGCGCTGGAAGTGGTCGGGCCGGACGGGGAGGTGCGCCGGATCGCCGGCGGCGACCTGGCCGCGGCGGTGATGTCCTACGGGACGTTCGGTGTCGCCACCCGGGTCACCGTGGCGATCGAGCCGGCCTTCGACG
Organism: Propionicimonas sp.; assembly: GCA_039811825.1. Lineage (GTDB taxonomy): Bacteria > Actinomycetota > Actinomycetes > Propionibacteriales > Propionibacteriaceae > Propionicimonas. The sequence goes on along the minus strand of JBDHZJ010000256.1, from coordinate 4,040 downwards.
TCCTGCAGCAGTCCTTCGAGGAGCTGGCCTGGCGGCGTGTGGAGGACGAGCTCGACGAGATCTTCGCCGCCGCCTTCTCGGTCAGCCTCTTCACCACCTGGGTGGGCCCGGTGCGCAGCGCCCTGGTGAAGTCGCGCTCGCTGGAGCACCGCGCCGGGTTCTTCGGCGCCCCGGCCGCACCGGTGCGCCCGCCCGATGCCCGCACCACCCCGGTGGGTACCCCCGGTCCGGCCTGGGACCGCCTGCCCCACTTCCGCCTGGGCGGCACCCCGAGCGTCGGCGACGAGTTGCAGAGTGAGTACTTCGTGCCCCGGACCCACGCCGTCGAGGCGCTCGCGGCGCTGCGCGCGATCGGCACCGATCTCAGCACGGCCCTGCACATGACCGAACTGCGCACGGTGGCCGGCGACGACCTCTGGCTCTCCCCCGCCCACGACACCGACGTGCTCGCGATCGGCTTCACCTGGCGCAACGAGCCCGGTCTCGTCCTGCCGCTGCTGCCCCGGGTCGAGGAGCGCCTGCTGCCGCTCGGCGGGCGTCCGCACTGGGCCAAGCTGTTCCACGCCGACGCCACGACCCTCACCCCGATGCAGCCGCGCCGGGACGACTTCCGGCGGGCCCGCGCCGCGGCCGACCCGGACGGGAAGTTCGGCAACGCGTTCCTCGACGGCCTGCTCGAGGGCTGACCCGCCGGCCTAGGGTGGACGGGTGAGGATCGTGCTCGTGCACGGGGCCGCGACCGGCCCCTGGGTGTTCGACGACTGGCTGTCCGCCTGGCCCGGGGACGACGTGCGCGTCCCCGACCTCCAGGCGGGACTCGACGTCGTCCGGGCCTCGATGACCGACTACGCCGACCGGGTCGTGGCCGCGGTGGGCGGGGAGCCCGCGATCGTGTGCGGCTGGAGCATGGGCGGACTGGTCGCGATGATGGCGGCCGCCCGGTGCCGGCTCGCCGGCCTGGTCGTGATCGAGCCCAGCGTCACCGCGGAGGTCGGCGGCCGCGATCCGGACTGGCCGCTGGAGACGGGCAGCTACGATTCCGCGGCCGTGTACGGCCCGTCCGTGCCGGGCATGCGGCACCGCCCCGAGTCGCTGCTCGCGCGCGCCGAGCGAAAGCGCGGGATCAGCGTGCCCGGCCTCGCCTGCCCGATGCTGGTGGTGGGCGGGCGCGACTACCTCGAGGATCGCGCGCGCCCGACCGCGGAGCACTACGGCGCCGACCTGCTCGAGTTCGGCGATCTCGGCCACTACCAGCTCATGGTCGACCCGCGGGTGCGGGCCGCGATCGCCGACTGGATCGACGGGCTCAGGCCGTAGCGGGCCTCCCCGGGGCGATCAGGCCAGGCTGACCAGGTCGGCGTAGTCGGGGCTCCACAGGTCCTCGACGCCGTCGGGCAGCAGCAGCACGCGGTCGGGCTGCAGGGCCTCCACCGCGCCCTCGTCGTGCGTGACCAGGATCACCGCGCCCGCGTAGGTGCGGATCGCGCCCAGCACCTCCGCGCGCGAGGCCGGGTCGAGGTTGTTCGTCGGCTCGTCCAGCAGCAGGACGTTGGCGGCCGAGACCACCAGCATCGCCAGCGCGAGCCGGGTCTTCTCCCCGCCCGACAGCACCCGGGCCGGCTTGTCCACGTCGTCGCCGGTGAACAGGAACGAGCCGAGGATCTTGCGCACGTCCGTCTCGGACAGGTCCGGCGAGGCGGTCATCATGTTCTCGAGCACGCTCGCCGACACGTCCAGGGTCTCGTGCTCCTGCGCGTAGTAGCCCAGGCGCAGGCCGTGCCCGGCGACGACCGCGCCGGTGTCCGGCGGCTCGATCCCGGCCAGGATCCGCAACAGCGTGGTCTTGCCGGCGCCGTTCAGGCCCAGCACCACCACGTTCGCGCCCCGGTCGATGGCCAGGTCGACGTCGGTGAACACCTCCAGCGAGCCGTACGACTTGCTCAGCTCGGACGCGGTCAACGGCACCTTCCCGCACTGCGCGGGCTTCGGGAACCGGATCTTCGCGACCTTGTCCTGCGCCCGCTGCTCCTCCAGCCCCCCGAGCAGCTTCTCCGCCCGCCGGGCCATGTTCTGCGCGGCCACGGCCTTGGTGGCCTTCGCCCGCATCTTGTCCGCCTGCGCCAGCAGCGCCTCGGCCTTGCGCTCGGCGTTGGCCCGCTCGCGCTTGCGCCGCTTCTCGTCGGTCTCGCGCTGCAGCAGGTACCGCTTCCAGTCCATCGAGTAGACGTCGAGCTCTGCGCGATTGGCGTCCAGGTGGAAGACCTTGTTGACGGTCGCCTCCAGCAGGCCGACGTCGTGGGAGATCACCATCAGCCCGCCCGGGTAGGTTTGCAGGAAGCCGCGCAACCACACGATCGAGTCCGCGTCGAGGTGGTTGGTCGGCTCGTCGAGCAGCAGGTTTTCGGCGCCGGAGAACAGGATCCGGGCCAGCTCCACCCGGCGCCGCTGGCCGCCGGAGAGCGTCCGCACCTCCTGGCCGAGGACGCGGTCGGGCAGGCCGAGGTTCGCCGAGATCCTGGCCGCCTCCGACTCGGCGGCGTAGCCGCCGGCCGCGGCGAGTTCCGCCTCGGCGCGGGCGTAGGACGCCATCGCCTTCGCCTGCGCCTCACCCTCCTCGGCGGCCATCGCCAGCGAGTAGGTGTGCAACCGGCGCAGGATCTGGTCGAGCCCGCGCGCGGACAGGATCCGGTCCTTCGCGAGCTGGTCGAGATCGCCGGTGCGCGGGTCCTGCGGCAGGTAGCCGATCTGGCCGGTGCGGTTCACCGTCCCGGCCGCGGGCAGCGCCTCGCCGGCCAGGATGCGGGTCAGCGTGGTCTTGCCCGCGCCGTTGCGCCCGACGAGGCCGATCTTGTCGCCCGCGGCCACCTGGAAGGACGCCGGGGACAGCAACAGGCGGGCTCCCGCCCGCACCTCGAGTTCCCGTGCCACCAACATCGCGCGGCAAGGCTACCCGAGGCTCAGCGCAACTGCGTCAGCGTGGCCTGGTCGTCCAGGGCGAAGTCGTCGGCGACGGCGGTCACCTCGATCGCGTCAAGGGTGACTGCAGCGCCGAAACTGGTCAGGAAGGCGGTGTCGGCGGCGTCGCGTCCGGTCGCCACCCGGAGCAGGCTCTGCCGCGGGGCGAGCTGCGTCGCGTCCACCACCCACCAGGCACCGTCGACCAGCGCCTCGCAGACGGCGTGGAACTCCATCGGGCTCAGCCCGGGCGCGTACACCGCGGCCAGCCGGGCCGGGACGCCGAGGGCCCGCAGCAGGGCGATCGAGAGGTGCGCGAAGTCCCGGCAGACGCCCTGGCGGGCGAGCAGGGTGTCCAGCGCGCTGTCGGTGCCGGTACTGGAGCCGCTCACGTAGGCGATCCGCTCGTGCACCCAGGCGACCACGGCCTGCAGCAACTCGATGCCGGCGCCCCCGGCGAACTCCGCGGCAGCGGTCGGGGCCAGGCTGTCCGCCTCGCAGTAGCGGCTCTGCCGCAGGTAACGCAGCCGGTCCACCGGCGTCACCTCCGGCGGCTCGGCGAGGCCGTCGACCTCGGCGGAGTAGTCGACGACGACGGCCCCGGCGCCGACCTGCAGCCGGTGCAGGCGGGTGCCGTGCGCGTCCGGCAGCTCGGAGGCCGTGGCCGGCTGCCCGGCCGCGGTGATCGCCAGGGTCTCCGCGGCGAGCGGGACGCCCCCGGCCACGGCGATGCCGAGGACGAGTTCGGCCGGCCCGGCCACGGACAGTTCCAGGTGGCAGGAAACGGTGCGCTTCATGCCTGACATGCTGCCCGCCCTGGGCAAACCGCAAACCCTATGCTGGCCGCGAGGAGGACAGCGCTGTGAACTACCGCAACGTCCAGGCCCCCACGTGGCCAGCTCGCACCGGGCCGACCCGGTCATCCTGGAACGCTTCTGCACGGCCTTCGGCTACGAGCCGATGGCCTTCCCGACTGCGGACGCCCAGGGCCGCCCGATCTACCACACGAACGTGCTGATGACGATCGCCACGGAGTACGCGCTGGTCTGCCTGGCCGCGATCAGCGACGACGCCCGCCGGGCCGA
>JBDHZJ010000255.1:0-4448 GCA_039811825.1 Propionicimonas sp. | reverse complement strand
AGGAGCCCGCCCTGAGGAGACCGGCCCACCAACCACCCCACCGGATTCGTCGGAAGGGTCACGCCGGTCGTCACGAAGGGTCATGCCGAGCCGCGCACCACCAGCCGGCTCGGCTTGAGCCGCATCGGGCTCTCCGGGACGCCGCCGGCGAGCAGCTCGATCAGCATCTCCGCGGCCAGCCTGGTGTGTTCCGCGGCCGGGTTGGTCATGGTGGTCAGCTGCGGCGAGCACTGCTGGGCGATTGCCGCGTCGTCGAAGCCGACGATCCGCACGTCCTCGGGCACCCGGCGTCCTGACCGCTGCACCACACCGAGCGCGGTCACGGCCATCAGGTCGTTGGCGACGAAGAGGCCGTCCAGGTCGGGATGCTCGGCGAGCACCCGTTCGGCCACCGCGCCGCTCTCGGCCGTGTAGCCGCCCTCGGCAACGATCGACCCGTCCAGCCCCGCCTCGGCCATCGCGTCCTGGAAGCCCTGCAACCGGGCCTTGGCCGAGCCCATGTCGAGCGGACCCGTGATCGTGGCGATCCTGCGCGCACCGCGCTCGATCAGGTGCCTGGTGGCCACCCTCGCGGCCTCCGCGTTGTCCAGGTCGACGTAGCAGACCCCGGGCGCCTCCGGGTCACCGACGAACACCACCGGCTGCCACGACTTCGCCAGGGCGAGGGCGAGGTCCGGGCCGTGGTGCGAGACGATGATCGCGCCGTCCACGTGCCCCGACTCGAGGTAGCGGACCATCCGGTCCGTGCTGTCGCCCGGCTGCGCCATGGCCAGCACCACCTGGACGTCGGAGTCCGCGAACGCCTGCAGGGCGCCGTGGTAGGCCTGCGGGAAGAACGGGTCGGTGAACACCCGCTCGTCGGTCTCGGGGACGATCACGGCGATCACGCCGGTGCGCCGGGTGACCAGGGCACGGGCTGCGCGGTTGGGGTGGTAGCCGAGCTCGTTGATGGCCTCGCGCACCGCCTCGGTGGTCTTGGCGGCGACCAGCGTGCCGCCGTTCACCACCCGGGAGACGGTGGCACGGGAGACGCCGGCCACGCGGGCCACGTCCTCCAGTGTCGGCGCTGAGTGTGCCCCGTCGATCCTGGCCACGGGGTTCCCTCCTGTCTCAACGGCCGGAGTGATCGGGACGCGTCGACCGCATCGTCCATGGGTCGTCCGAAGACCCCGGGCCTGCCATACCTGTGCGAACGCTATCAGTGTTGACGGCCTGTCGCGTGAAAGCGCTCTCAACTCTTCCTCTATTTGTACACCCTGCGCGGCTTTGCCGGGAGCCCTCAGGGTCAACCCTTATGGTCCGGCACGGCCGCCCGGCGTTGAATGGAGACGTGCCCGACAACAACCTCCCCGTGATCACCCGGCCTCGTGCCGGTGCCATGGTGGGTGGTGTCTGTGCGGGGCTGGCCCGGCGCTGGCAGGTCGATCCGAACCTGCTCCGGATCGCCGTGGTCGTCCTCGCCTTCTTCGGCGGCCTCGGCCTGATCGCCTACGGCACCGGCATGCTGTTGATGCCCAGGGACGGCACCGCCGAGCCGCCGGTCCGCCGCCTGCTGCCCTTCACCCGGAGCTGGTCGACCGGCACCCTGGTGATCGCCACGATCGCCGCGGCGGCGCTGCTGGTCGCGGTGATCGGCAGCCAGGGCATCGGCGCAGGGCCCCTGCTCGTGATCTTCGGCGTCTGGTTCTTCGGGTTCCGCGGACGCCACCGGCGCACCCCTCCCGCACCGCCTCCGGAGCCCACCCCGTTCGAGCGCGCTGCCGACAACTGGCGCCAGCGACTCGCCGAGCAGCAGACCCCCGGCTATGAGCAGGTCGCGCTCGCCGCCCCGGCGGAGCAGCGCTGGGCACAGCCCTACACCGACCCCGCCACCGATCTCGCCGTCCGCGACGACGACCCGGTGCCGGTCGTGCGGTCGCGGCCACGCCGCTGGCGACTCTGGTGGCTCGCGCTGGCCCTCGTCGGGCTGGGCGTGCTGGCGGTGAGCATGCTCGGCATGCTGGGCCTGCCCGCCACGCCACTCGCGTACAGCGCCGCGGTTCTCGGCGGCCTGGGCCTCGCGCTGCTGGCCGGCGTCCGGGGCGGCCGGGCACCGCTGATGATCCTTGCCACCCTGGTCGCGGCCATCGTCACCGGCGTCCTGATGGTGCGGGCCCACGGCGTGACCATTCCCGAGATGGGCGAGCGCCACCACGCCTACACCACGGCCGCGGAGCTCCCGCCGTCCGTAGCGCTGCAGGCCGGGGAGCTGACCGTCGACCTGAGCGAACTGCAACTGACCTCCGACGAGGACCTGACCATCCACGTCGGCACCGGCCAGCTGAACCTGCAACTGCCGAAGGACGTCGCCACCGACCTGACCTGGTCGGTCGGCACCGGGGAGTTCAACGTCGACAGTGCCACCGCGGGCGGCGGCCAGGACGGCTTCGACATCTCCGGCACGGAGTCGTACCCGGCCGATTCCGGCTCCGACACCCCGACGCTGCACGTGACGGTGAGCGTCGACCTCGGCGAACTGGACGTGACGCGATGAACCGCGACCGCGCCGCCTTCGCCTTCGGGGTGCTCGCCCTCGCGCTCGCCGGGCTCGCGTTCTGGACCGCCTACGGACAGGTCAATTGGAGGCTGGTCGGCCTCCTCGCCCCCGCCGCGATGGTCGTGGTGGGGATCGGGGTCCTGCTGCTCTCGCGCAGGCACCACTAGGTTTCGAAGAAAGGAACAACCATGAAGCAACCACTCACCCGCTCCGCGTCCGACAAGTTCGTCGCCGGCGTCTGCGGCGGCATCGCCCGCTCGCTGGGCATCGATTCCGGCCTGGTCCGGATCATCACGGTCGTGCTCACCTTCTTCTGGGGCATCGTGATTCCGATCTACCTCGCGCTGTGGCTCGTGCTGCCGCTCGAGGAGGGCGGCCCGACCGGCTTCGAGGACCTCAAGAAGATGTTCGGCGGCAACTCCAGCAGCGGCGGCGACGACCTGCGCTGACCGGACGGAGTCGGGGACGGTTCCGGACTCGATCCATCCGCGGGGGTGGACCGAGTCAGGAACCGTCCCCCACTCGGTCCAGGACCGTCACTCCCACTCGATGGTGCCGGGCGGCTTGCTGGTCACGTCCAGCACCACCCGGTTCACCTCGGGCACCTCGTTGGTGATCCGGGTGCTGATCCGCTCCAGCAGGTCGTAGGGCAGCCGGCTCCAGTCGGCGGTCATCGCGTCCTCGCTGGACACCGGACGCAGCACGATCGGGTGGCCGTAGCTGCGGCCGTCCCCCTGCACCCCGACCGAGCGGACGTCGGCCAGCAGCACCACCGGGAACTGCCAGATCTCGCCGTCGAGGCCCGCGGCCGTCGTCTCCGCCCGGACGATCGCGTCCGCCGCCCGCAGGATGCGCAGCCGCTCGGCGTCCACCGCACCGACGATCCGGATGCCGAGCCCCGGGCCGGGGAACGGGTGCCGGCCCACGATCTGCTCGGGCAGGCCCAACTGCCGCCCCACCTCGCGCACCTCGTCCTTGAACAGCGTGCGCAGCGGCTCGATCAAGGAGAACTGCAGGTCGTCGGGCAGGCCGCCCACGTTGTGGTGGCTCTTGATGTTGGCCGCACCCTCGCCGCCGCCCGACTCCACCACGTCGGGGTAGAGGGTGCCCTGGACGAGGTAGTCGATCGGGCCGTCGGCGTTGATCGCTCGCGCCGCGTCCTCGAACGTCCGGATGAACTCCCGGCCGATGATCTTGCGCTTCGTCTCCGGGTCGCTCACCCCCGCCATTGCGGACAGGAACCGCTCCTGCTCGTTCGCGACCACCAGCTTCACCCCGGTGGACGCCACGAAGTCGCGCTCGACCCGCTCGGCCTCACCCTCCCGGAGCAGCCCGTGGTCGACGAACACACAGGTCAGCTGGTCGCCGATCGCCCGCTGCACGATCGCTGCGGCCACCGCCGAGTCGACGCCGCCGGAGAGCGCGCACAGCACCCGGGCGTCCCCCACCTCGTCGCGGACGCGCCGCACCTGCTCCTCGGCGATGTTGGACGAGGTCCAGGTCGGCCGGCAGCCGGCGATGTCGAGCAGGAAGTGCTCCAGCACCTCCTGGCCGTGGTCGGAGTGCAGCACCTCGGGGTGCCACTGGACGCCGGCCAGCCGCCGCTCGTCGTCCTCGAAGGCGGCCACGGTGGCCCGCGGCGAGCGGGCGTTCACCGTGAACCCCTCCGGCGCGGCGGTCACCTCGTCGCCGTGCGACATCCACGAGGTCAGCGATCCGGGCAGCCCGGTGAGCAGGCGGCCCGGGGCCAGCACCTCGACGGTGGTGCGGCCGTACTCACGCTGGCCGGTGCGGGCGACCGTCCCGCCGAGCGCCTGCGCCATCGCCATGAAGCCGTAGCAGATACCGAACACCGGCAGCCCCGCCGCGAGCAGCGCCGCGTCCAGCTGGGGGGCGCCGGGCTCGTAGACCG
>JBDHZJ010000254.1:0-4464 GCA_039811825.1 Propionicimonas sp. | reverse complement strand
AGGTCCTCCCGGTACTGCCGGCAGCTCGAGTACCCCGAGTACGCGGACGTCGCGACCGCCAGCAGCCGCCGGTGCCCACGCCCGGACAGCTCGGTGAGCACGTCCGGCACGAAAGGCGGCGAGTTCCGGTTCGCCAGCACCGTCTCGACCTCGACACCCGCGGCCGCCAGAGCCTCGGCCAGCGCCGCCACCAGCGCGCGGTTCTGTGCGTTGATCGGGCTCACGCCGCCCAGCGTGAAGTAGTGCTGGCCCACCTCGACCAGGCGCTCGGTCGGGATGCCCCGTCCCGCCGTCACCCTCTCCAGGAACGGCACCACCTCATCGGTGCCCTCGGGGCCGCCGAAGCCCAGCAGCACCACCGCGTCGTAGGCGAGGGTCATCGCAGCACCCGCGGCAGGTCGGCGGCGTCGATGCGATGCCCGGTGAAGAACGGGATCTCGACCCGGACGTGCCGGCGCGCCTCGGTCGCGCGCAGGTGCCGCATCAGATCGGTCAGGTCGACCAGTTCGTCCGCCTCCAGCGCGAGCAACCACTCGTAGTCACCGAGCGCGAACGCGGCGACCGTGTTGCTGGACACCTGCGGGTAGTCCCGTCCCTTCAGCCCGTGGTCGGCGAGCATCTCCCGCCGCTCCTCCTCGGGCAGCACGTACCACTCGTACGAGCGGACGAACGGGTAGACGGTCAGCCACCGCCTGGGTTCGAGGCCACGCAGGAACGCCGGGGAGTGGTCGCGGCTGAATTCGGCCTGCCGGTGCACGCCGAAGCCGGACCAGACCAGTTCGACCGTGCCGCCGAACGCCTCCTGCTGGAACAGCCGTTCCGCCTCCTGCAGGTCGGACGCGGACTGCCCGTGCAGCCAGACCAGCAGGTCCGCCTCGGCGGGCATGCCGTGCACGTCGTAGAGGCCGCGGGTGGTGACGCCGGTTCCGGCCAGCGCGTCGATGAGGTCACGGGTCGCCTGCGCCACCTCGTCGGGCGCGGGCTCGCGCCGCGCGAACACCGCGTAGGCGGTGTAGAAGACCTCTTCGGCCACGGAATCCTCCTTCATGAGTTGACCTTAACCACCCCAGCCAGAGCCAGGCCGGCCTGGCGTCGCCCGTCCGCCACGCAGTCCGGGACGCCCACCCCGCGCAGCGCCGAGCCCGCGACGCGCCAGACCGGCAGGTGCGCCAGGCCGGCCTCGGTCCCGGCCACCCGGTCGAGGTGTCCGACGGTGTACTTCGGCATCATCTCCGGCCAGCGGGCGACCCGGGTCAGAATCGGTGCAGCCGTCGCCCCGAGCACCCCGCCGACGTGGCGCACCACCGCGTCGCGCAGCACGTCGGTGTCGGCGCGGGCGATCGCGCCGAGTCGTTCGGGCACGAACGCGCGAACCAGCACGGTGTCCTCGCCCGCCCGTCCGGTCCACTTCGCCGAGCTCACCGTGACTCCGCTGATCGGGGCCGGATCGGCCTCCAGCCATCCGTGCGTCGTCACCGGTGTGGCGAACGCGGACGCGGGGTATGCGAGGGTCACGACGGTGGAGGTGGCCAGTGGCACCCGGGAGAGTGCGGCCGCGGACTCGGGTGCCGGCCCCGCGAGGAGCGCTGCCGAACTGGCCACCCCACCGGCCAGCACTACGGCGTCGGCCGGTTCGGTCGAGCCGTCGGTGAGCACCGCTTCGACGCCGCCCCCCTCGCAGGCACGCAGCTCGGCCCCCCCGACCCCCAGGCGCAGGTCGGCGCCCGCCTCGCGGAGCCGGTCGGCCAGGGCGTCCACCAGGCTGCCCAGGCCGCCGCGCAGCGTCCGGAACGGCGAGGACGGCCCCCGGCTCGTCGCCCGGGCCCTGCGGCCCGTCGCCAGCGATGCCAGCATCAGGCTGCGGTGCGTGGCCTCGTCCGCGCGCAGGGACGGCAGCACCGCGTCCAGGCTCAGCTCGTCCACGCTCGCCCCGTAGATGCCGCCCACCATGGGATCGGCGAACCGGCGCACGATCCCGCCGCCGAGCCGCCGGCGCAGGAACGCCCCGATCGCCACGTCCTCGCCCTCGTGCAACTGCCGCGGCAGCACCAGGTCGAGACCGGCGCGCAGCTTGTCGAGCGGGGAGAGGATCCCGGTGGTGACGAACGGCCAGAGCCGGGTCGGCAGCACCATGCCCATCCCGGCGGGCAGCGGACGCAGCCGTCCGCGCGAGCGCAGGGACACGATCCGTTCCCCGGAGGTGCCGATCACATCGTCGCCCAGCCCGACCTCGGCGGCGAGCTGTGCTGCGGCCGGCCGGTAGCTGACGAAGGAATCGGGCCCGTGCTCGATCAGCAGGTCGTCGACCACCTCGGTGTGCAGCTTGCCGCCCAACCGGTCGGACGCCTCGACGAGCAGCACCTCGGCGGGCGTGCGCCCCTCGTCACCGCGGACGGCCTCCCACGCGGCGGCGAGGCCGGTGATGCCGCCGCCGACGACCAGCAGCCTCACTGCGCCGGCGCGGCGTCGGGCTTCGGCACGTACGGGCACAGCGGGTCGGACTCCAGCGGGTCGCCCGTCCACGCGTACGCCCTGGCCCGCGAACCGCCGCACCAGTCGTGGTACTCGCAGACCCCGCAGCGTCCCCTGAACTGGTCGGGGTCGCGCAGCGAACGCATCAGCGGCTCGTCGCGGTACAGCTCGACCAGGGAGCGCTCCTTCACGTTGCCGACGGTCACCGGCAGGAAGCCGGACGGCGTGACGTCGCCGAGGTTGGAGACGAACACGATCCCGTTGCCGTCGCGGATGCCGAACGCCCGCGCCAGCGGCAGCGCCTCGACCTCCTCCTTCGTCTTCCCCGCGCGCAGCAGCGGCGCGGTCATCAGCCGCCGGAAGTGCATCGCCTCGGTGGTCTTCACCCGGAACGGCGCGTCGCGGTTCGCCTTCGCCGCCCAGAGCAGCCACCGCTCGGCGTCGCCGGGGGAGAGCTCAGTGAGTTCCGTGCCGCGTCCGATCGAGATCAGGAAGAACAGGCTCCACTGCATCAGGGTGTGCCGGCTGAGCAGCTCGTACACCGCGGGCAGGTCGGCGGCGGTCTGGGACGTGACCAGGGTGTTCACCTGGACCGGCAGCCCGGCCTCCGCGGCGGTGTCGAGCGCTTCGATGGTCGCGTCGAACGTGCCGGGCACCATCCGGACGCCGTCGTGGTACGCGGCGGTGGAGCCGTCCAGCGACAACGAGATCGCCTGGATGCCGACGTCCTTCATCCAGAAGATCCGCTCGCGGGTCAGCAGCGGAGTCACCGCCGGGGCCAGCGAGACCCCGATGCCGCGCTCGGTGGCCGCCGCGATCAGCTCGGGCAGGTCGGGACGGCGCAGCGGGTCGCCTCCGGTCATCACCACGTGCGGCAGCGCCTCGCCGGGCCCGGCGAAGCCGAGCAGGTCGTCCAGCACGGCGATCGCCTCGGCGGTGGTCAGCTCGCCCGGCATCGGGTCGGGCATGGCGGTGGCCCGGCAGTGCCGGCAGGCCAGCCCGCAGGCGTTGGTGAGTTCCCAGTAGACGATCATCGGGGCGCGGTTGTACGCCCACCCGTCCGGCTTGACCGCGCCGATGCCGTGCGCGTGCGCGGGACGGGCCGTGGTGGCGGGATGCGGCATGTCAGGACTCCTGGGGCAGGGGGATGGAGTGCACCAGCTCGACGAGCCTGGTGAGGGTGTCGGGGTCGGTGTCGGGTGGGACGCCGTGGCCGAGGTTGAACACGTGGCCGGGGGCCGCGGCTCCGCGCCGCACCACGTCGCGGGCTGCGGCCTCCAGCACGGGCCATTCCGCCGACAGCAGCGCGGGGTCGAGGTTGCCCTGCAGCGGGACGGCGCCGCCGAGCAGCGCGCTGGCCTCGTCCAGCCCGATGTCGGACGCGACGCCGACCACGTCGGCGCCGGCGGCGAGCAGGTCGGGCAGGAGGTCACGGGTGGCCGTCCCGAAGTGCACCCGGGGCACGCCGAGGTCGGCGACCGCTGCGAACACCGCCGCGGAGTGGGGCTGGACGGCGGCCCGGTACTCGGCCGGGGACAGCCGGCCCACCCACGAGTCGAACAGCTGCACGGCGGCCGCCCCGGCCTCGACCTGCGCACGCAGGAACATCGTGGTGAGCCGGGCGACCCACGCGAGCAGCCGGTGCCAGGTGACGGGATCGGAGGTCATCAGGGCGCGGGTGGCCGGCAACTCGCGGTTCGGCCGGCCCTCCACCAGGTACGACGCCAGCGTGAACGGGGCGCCCGCGAAGCCGATCAGCGGCACCGCGCCGAGCTCGGCGACCGACAGGGCCACGCCCGCGCGCACCGGTGCGAGGGCGGCCGGGTCGGGCTCGGGCAGCGCGGCCACGTCGGCGGCCGTCCGGACCGGTGCCTCCAGCACCGGCCCGACCCCGGCCACGATCTCGACGGCCACGCCGGCCAGCCGCAGCGGCACCACGATGTCGGAGAAGAAGATGCCGGCGTCCACGTCGTGCCGGCGCACCGGCTGGCA
>JBDHZJ010000253.1:0-4493 GCA_039811825.1 Propionicimonas sp. | reverse complement strand
GCGGTGACCTTCCCGTCCGCGGTGTCGATCTTGGTCACGCGGTGGTAGGTGAGGATCTCGGCGCCGTACGCCTTCGCCGAGTTGGCCGCGCCCCAGACCAGCTGCCAGCCGTCGACCGAGCCGTCCTGCACCTCGATCGCGCGCAGGATCCGCGGGTTCAGCCGGGGCTCGTTGCGCAGCGCCTCCGCGACGCTGATCTCCTGGGCAGGGACGCCGGTGGCCTTCGCGCCCTCGAGGAACTTGTCCGCGAACGCCGGGTCGTCGTCGGGACCGGTGACGAAGTAGCCCCCGGTCGCCTCGATCGCGTTCGCCTGGATCCGGGTCAGGATCGCGTTCTCCTGGGCGCACTCGGTGGCCGAGAGCGGATCGCTGACCACATAGCGTCCGCCGGAGTGCAACAGCCCGTGGAACCGTCCGGTGGTGCCCTGGCCGAGGTCGGCGCGCTCCAGCAGCACGGTGCTGTACCCGCGCATCGCCACGTCCCGCACCACTCCGGCGCCCGTCGAGCCGCCACCGATGACGACGACGTCAACCGCCAGCTTCCTCACGTAGACCTCCCTGAAGTCAGGCGACACCGGCGGCGGCCCGGGACTCCTCGTCGCGTCCGGGCAGCGCGCAGCGCGCTTCCTGTTGGTCAGGCTAGTCAGGCGCGGGTCCGGGAATCATCCCCGGGACGCAAGGTCGCCCAGACGTGCACGGGGCGTCCGCACACATGGGAAATCGACAGACGCCCCGTCCTCTGCCCCCGTGACCCCCACAGACGCTCCCGAAATTCGTTGTTGCTCCCGAAATTCCGGGAGCGTTCGCGAGTTTCGGGAGCGTCTGTCACGGGTGGGACGGGTGTGGTGGCGCGGCGGACGGTGGGGTCTCCTACAGCCGGGCGCGGTCGAGGACGGCGCGGGCGGTGCCCTCGTCGAGCACCAGGTCGGTGGCGGTGCCGGCGCGCAAAGCCCCGATCACCGCCGGGGCCCGGGACGGGTCGGCGACCACGCAGATCCGCCGCGGCACCCGCTGCAGCTCGGCCGGGGTCAGCCCGGTCGCGCGGTCGTTGTAGGAGATGTCGGCGTAGGAGCCGTCCTCGCGCAGCAGCACGGTGCACACGTCGCCGACCACGCCGTCCGCAGCGAGCTGGCGCATGTCCGAGGTGTCCATGTAGCCCGCGGTGTAGACGTGCGAGGGCACCCGTCCCTCCAGGCAGCCGACCCCGAACACGGCCAGGTCGAGCTTCTGGTGCAGCTTGAGCACGTTCTGCACCGACCGCTCCCGCCACATCGCCTGCTTGGTCGCCGCGTAGTCGAAGAACGCGGGGACGGGGAACAGCACCACCCGCGCGTCGAACGCGTCCCCGATCGACTGCAGGATCTCGCCGATGTAGGGGATGCCCGAGCTGCGCTGGTTGGCGCCGCCGTTGATCTGCACCACGGTCGAGCCGACCAGCGGACGCCGGCCGAGGTGCTTGACCACGTGCGACAGGGTCACGCCCCACGCCACGCCGATCAGCTGGTGGTCGTCCACGGCCTCGGTGAACAGGCGGCCGGCGAGCCGGGCGACCTGGTCGAAGCGGACGTTCTCGTTGGCGTTCTCCCGCACCGAGACCATGTGCACGCGGACGCCGAAGTGGCGGCTGATCGACGACGCCAGGGGCGACTGCGAACCGCTGTGGTCGGCGAGGCTGATCCGCACCAGACCGGACTCGCGCGCGTCCTTCAACAGGCGTGAGACCGAGGAGCGGGAGAGCTTCAAATGGTGGGCGATGCTCTCCATGGTCTCGCCCTGTATGTAGTAGCGGGAGGCCGCTTGGTACATGTCCTCGTAGCGCTCGTTCAACCTTGCACCCTTCCCGTGCACGTTCGTGCACAGGTCTAGCGCATGCGTTCAACCGTTAGCAAGATGGGCGGTGCGGGACGGGGTTAACGTTAGACACAGCCGTGCCCCCATCGCCGTGGTTCAGTGGTACGAAGGAGTCAGATGAACCTCACTGCGGTCGACACTTCTGTCGGCACCGTCGCCTGTGCAACGGACAGTGAGTCGGGCTCCGATTCCGCTGGACATTCTCCGAACCCACGTCCGCGCAGCCGAGCCTCGGCGGACGGGGCCAGCGTGAAGGCTCCGGTGACCAGCGTGGGTCGCCGCCAGGTCAGTCGGTCGCGCTGTTGCGCCGGCTGTCGTCCAGAACACCCGTCCGGCGCTCGACGCCTCTTGTGGGCGACTGGGGCGCGGCACCCCGCGCGGGTATCTGTCCCGTAATTCCGTCTCGTCTGATCAAGACCTGAACATCGCCTGCGTCCCCCAGGGGGACGCCCAAGCTGACGCCCCAGCGGGTGTCGGAAAGTGAGTACTTCGTGAACCTCGCCACGATCTTCCTGTCGGAGACAGTCGGCAGCGCGATGCTGCTGCTGTTGGGCTGTGGTGTCGTCGCCAATACCGCGCTCGCCAAGACCAAGGGCAATGGGACCGGCTTCCTCTTCGTCAACTGGGGATGGGGTCTCGCCGTCATGGCCGGCGTCATGGTCTCCGTCGCCTCGGGCGCACACATCAACTTCGCCGTGACCATGGGCATCGTCGCCTCCGGCGCGACCGAGTTCGTACCGGGCATCCCGGTTGACGCCGCGTCCATCTTCACCTACCTCGGTGGGCAGATGCTCGGCTCCTTCCTGGGTGCCGTCCTCTGCTGGCTGGCCTACAAGCAGCACTTCGACGAGGAGCCGGATCCGGCCACCAAGCTCGGCGTGTTCTCGACCGGCCCGGCCATCCGCAACTACACCTGGAACCTCGTCACCGAGATCATCGGCACCTTCGTGCTGGTCTTCTTCATCATGGCTCTCAGTGACTGGTCCGGCACGGCCCAGATCGGCTGGCTCGGCGCGCTCCCGGTGGCCCTGCTCGTCGTGGGCATCGGCGCCTCCCTCGGTGGCCCGACCGGGTACGCCATCAACCCGAACCGTGACCTCGGCCCGCGTATTGCGCACGCCGTGCTCCCGATCAAGGGCAAGGGCGACTCGGACTGGTCGTACTCCTGGGTGCCGGTGGTCGGCCCGATCATCGGTGGCATGCTCGCCGGCTGGGCGAGCGGCTTCCTGCTGCACCTGACCTGATCGCCAGACTGCTGGTGGGGGCGCCGGGTATCCGGCGCGCCCGCCAGCGGGAAATCCCGCCCCGAATGAAAGAGCGGGCCGGTGGCCGCCGACCCGCTCTCAACTCAACCATCGTCCGCAACGAACAATGATGTGGAAGGAATTATCCATGGCCGACAAGTACATCCTCGCGATTGACCAGGGAACGACCAGCTCCCGGGCCATCGTCTTCAACCACGAGGGACGGATCGTCTCCGTGGGCCAGAAGGAACACGAGCAGATCTTCCCGAGGGCCGGTTGGGTCGAGCACAACGCGATCGAGGTCTGGGACGCGGTCCGCGAGGTCGTCGCCGAGGCTCTCGCCAAGGCGAGCCTGAACAAGGAGAACATCCAGGCGGTCGGCGTGACCAACCAGCGCGAGACCACCCTGGTCTGGAACAAGGAGACCGGCCAGCCGGTCTACAACGCCATCGTCTGGCAGGACACCCGCACCGCGAAGATCATCGAGGAACTCGGTGGCGGTGACCAGGACAAGTACAAGGCCCGCGTCGGCCTGCCCCTGGCCACCTACTTCTCCGGTCCCAAGGTGAAGTGGGTCCTGGACAACGTCGAGGGCGCCCGCGCCGACGCCGAGGCCGGCAAGCTCGTCATGGGCAACATGGACACCTGGGTGATCTGGAACCTCACCGGTGGCGTCGACGGCGGCGTGCACGTGACCGACGTCACGAACGCGTCCCGCACCATGCTGATGGACCTGAACACCCTCAGCTGGGACGCCGAGATCGCGGCCGACATGGGCATCCCGATGAGCATGCTGCCCGAGATCAAGTCGTCCTCGGAGGTCTACGGCTACGGACGCGAGCAGGGCCTGCTCGGCGGCATCCCGATCGCCGGCGACCTGGGCGACCAGCAGGCCGCCACCTTCGGCCAGGCCGCGTTCAACGTCGGCGACGCCAAGAACACCTACGGCACCGGCTGCTTCATGATCATGAACACCGGCACCGAGAAGGTCCCGTCGAAGAACGGCCTGCTGACCACCGTCTGCTACAAGATCGGCGAGCAGCCGACCGTGTACGCCCTCGAGGGTTCGATCGCCGTCACCGGCTCGCTGGTGCAGTGGCTGCGCGACAACCTGAAGATGTTCTCGTCCGCTCCGGAGGTCGAGGAGCTGGCCGCGTCCGTCGAGGACAACGGTGGCGCGTACTTCGTGCCGGCGTTCTCCGGCCTGTTCGCCCCGTACTGGAAGTCCGACGCCCGCGGCGCGATCGTCGGTCTCACCCGGTTCGTCAACCGCGGCCACATCGCCCGCGCGGTCCTGGAGGCCACCGCCTTCCAGACCCGTGAGGTGCTGGACGCCATGGAGGCCGACTCCGGCGTGAAGCTCGCCGAGCTGAAGGTCGACGGCGGCATGACCCAGAA
>JBDHZJ010000252.1:0-4509 GCA_039811825.1 Propionicimonas sp. | reverse complement strand
GCCTTGACCTCCTCCAGGGACGCGCCCTGCTCGGACTTCGCGCCGACGGCCTTCATCACGAAGAAGTTGCCGGCCACACCGCGGCGGCCCACCGTCCAGGTGGAGTCCTGCACGGCCACGTCGTCGTTGATGAACAGGGTGTCGACCTTGATGCCCTCGGCATCGGCCAGCTCCTGCGCCATCTCGAACGCCATCCGGTCGCCGGTGTAGTTGTTCACCAGCAGCAGGACGCCCTTGTCGGACGCGACCAGCTTCGCGGTCTGGTAGACGTAGTCGCTCGGGGGAGCGGCGAACACGTCACCGGGGCAGGCCGCGTCCAGCATGCCGGGGCCGACCACCATCACGTGCGCCGGCTCATGACCCGAGCCCGAGCCCTGCACGATGCTGACCTTGTCGTTGTTCGGGGCGTCGGCCCGCATGATCAGGTTGTACTCCGGCACGTACTTGATCGTGTCGGGGTTGGCCAGCGCGATGCCCTTGAGCATCTCCGGGACGAACTGCTTCGGATCGTTGACGAACTTCTTCATGGTTCCCTTCCTTGGGTTGCCGGTTGTGGTGATGGTGAGGTCAGTCGGGCTAGGCGGACGGCCAGGCGTCGGCCAGGGACGCCAGCAGGACGGCGATCGCCTTCGCGCCGGCGTCCACCGACCCGATGCTGCGTTCGCCGGTGTAGGACGCGCGGCCACGCATGGCCTGCATCGTCTTGGTGTTCTCCGCGGCCGTCTCGGCGCTCGCGGCCATCGCGGCGACGACCTCCTTCGGGCCCTTGCCGCTGCCGAGCTCCGCCTCGAGGGTGTCCACGGCCGGCACCAGCGAGTCGAGCAGCGTCTTGTCGCCGACGTCGGCCTGGCCGCGGGTCTTGATGCCCTCGATGGACGCCCGCAGCGCACGCACCACGTCCGCGCCCTCGATCTGCGGGTGCTCCTTCAACTGCACGCCCGCCCGCAGCATCGCCGTCCCCCAGATCGGGCCGGACGTGCCGCCGATCCGGGCCGACGTCGCTGCTGCGATCTTGGTCAGGAACACCCCCGGATCGCTGCGGTCGAAGTCGTCCCACTGCTCGAGGACGATCTCGAAGCCGCGCGCCAGCGAGTACCCGAAGTCGCCGTCGCCGACCACGGCGTCCAGCTCTCCGAAATAGGTCTCGTTGGCGACGATGTTCTCGGCGAGGTTGCGCATCACGAACTCGACGTCGGTGATGGATCCGCTCATCTGGACTCCTCCTGGTTGGTTGCGAGCAGGCGCTCGAGGTCGGGCACCGTGACCATCGCGTCCGGACGGACGCCGGCCGGCGTGGCGATCACGGTGGTCGGGTTGTCGGGGTCACCGAGGTGGCTCAGCACGAGGGCCGCCCCGGTGAAGTCGTCGTCGACGGTGAACGTGCTCACCGTCACGACGGTGGTCAGGCCGGCGCCGGTGGCCGCCCGGACGCCGATGTCGGAGTCCTCCACGACCAGGCAGTCGGCCGGATCGAGGTGCAGGTCGTCCAGGACCTTCTGGTAGATGTCGGGCGCCGGCTTCTTCCTCGGCACGATGTCGCCGGCGTAGACGTGGCACTGCGCGGCGAGCTCGGGACCCACGGCATGTTCGAGCACGGCCCGCACCGAGGGTTCCGCGGACGTGGAGGCCACCGCCACCGTCCAGCCCCGGCCCAGCACGTCCGCGATCAGCCGGTGGATGCCCGGACGGCCAGGGAGCAGGCCTTCCGCCACCCGCTGGGTGAAGTGCTGGGTCTTGCGGGCGTGCATCTGCTTGACCAACTCGCCCGAACTCTCCGCGTCCTCGAGGTCGGACGCGATCCGCTCCTTGCCGCCGCCGATCTTCACCTTCTGCGCGTAGGTCGCCTCGTCCCAGCGGATCGGCAGGCCGAATTCGGCGAAGGTGGCGTTGAAGGCGGGCAGGTGGCCGTCCTTCTCGGTGTCGGCGAGCACGCCGTCGCAGTCGAAGATCAGGGTGGGCATGTCAGGCCTTCCCCGCGCTGCCGAAGATGCCCGCGAAGTGCTTCGTCATGTCGCGGACCGACTCCCCGACCGCGGTGAACAGCGAGGGCGGATCCCACTTGTTCCTCGCCTCGGCGTCCTTGAGGAAGGCGAGGCTCGACTGCATGAAGGTCTCCTTCAGGGCGGTCGAGATGTTCACCTTCGCGCAGCCCCGGGCGATGCAGTCGGCGAACTGCTCGTCACTCAGCCCGCTGCCGCCGTGCAGGGCGATCGGCACCGGGTGCGCGGCGACGATGTCGGAGACCCGCTGGAAGTCCAGCACGGGGGCCCGCTTGTAGGTGCCGTGGGCGTTGCCGATGGCGGGGGCGAAGACGTCAACGCCGGTCGCCTCGAGGAAGCGTAGCGAGACCTCCAGGGTCTGCCGCTTCGACTCCTCGTCGGAGCCGACGCCGTCCTCCTGGCCCGTGATCGACTCGATCTCGCCCTCGACGTCCGCGCCGTGGCGGCGGGCCTCGGCGACCACTTCGACGGTCTGGCGCTGGTTCTCCTCCACCGGCAGCTGGGACGCGTCGAACAGGACGGAGTTCCA
Organism: Propionicimonas sp.; assembly: GCA_039811825.1. GTDB lineage: Bacteria > Actinomycetota > Actinomycetes > Propionibacteriales > Propionibacteriaceae > Propionicimonas. Next base: position 1,980 of record JBDHZJ010000252.1, on the reverse strand, counting down.
GCCGGCGGCCAGGCAGTCGCTGATCACCTGGCGGTCCGGGCAGTGGTCGAGGTGCAGGGCGCAGGGGACCTCGATCCCGGCCGTCATCGAGGTCCACATCGCGTAGAGCACGTCCACCCCGATCGACCGGACCGTCTTCACCGACGTCTGCAGGATCACCGGGGACTTCGCCTCGACAGCCCCGGCCAGGACGTTCTCCATGGTCAGGTCGTTGACGATGTTGATGGCCGGTACTCCGTAGCGCTGCTCGAAGGCCGGCTTGAGGATTTCGGATAGAGGCTGGACAGCCACCTTTTCTCCTCTCGACGGTGAGTTCGAGAGTCACGCTAGGTCGCGGTCCGGGCGCGACAAATGGGGTCTTCCCCCCAGCCCGTCTGGGGGATCGATATGGGGGGACGTCGCGGAATGGGGACGGTTCTCATTCCGCGTCGCCCCACCCGACCGACGCGGAACTGGAACCGTCCCCATTCCGCGTCAGGTGCGGGCGAGCAGTTCGGTGCGGGAGCGGACGCCGCCCTTACGCAGAATTGCGCTGACGTGCTTCTCGACGGTCTTGGCCGAGATGCCCAGGCGGGTGGCGATCTGCTTGTCGGCCAGCCCCTGTTCGAGCAGCCGGCGCACCTCGAGTTCGCGCCCGGTGAGCCGTTCGCCGTCCACCGCGGGCATGCCGCCGAGCTGCGCGAGCACCTCGCCGAACACCAGCACGTCACCGCGGGCGACGCCGACCACCACGCGACCCAGCGTCGTCGCGTCCACGTCGGCCTGGACGAAGCCGCGGACGCCGGCGGACGCCCAGTCGCGCAGCTCCGCCTCGGGAGTGCCCGGATCGATCACCCCGACCACGCCGACGGAGGGCGCGGCGGCCCGCAGCCCCGAGACCAGCTCCGTCCCGGTCGCGCCGGGGACGCGGGTGCCGGCCAGGACCACGTGCGGACGCAGCAGCCGGACGGCCTCCACGGCCGGAGCGACCTCGGCCACCTCGGCGACCACCTGGACGCCGGGCTCGGCCGCGTCGAGCAGCCGGACGAGGCCGGTGCGCATCGCCGGCAGCGGGTGCACCACGACCACGCGCAGCCGGGGACCGTCCGCGTTGCCGTTGAGGGCGGGCTGGAACGGCAGGTCGGCCCGGATCCGGGTGCCCCAGCCGGACGTGGAGTCGATCCGCACCTTGCCACCGACCTGGGCGGCCCGTGCGACCAGCCCCGACAGGCCCACGCCCTTCTGCCCGGCGGTCTCGGGATCGAAACCGCAGCCGTCGTCCTCGACGATCACCGCGATGCCCTCCGAGCCGTAGACGAGCCCCACCCGCACCATCGACGCCCGGGCGTGCTGCACCACGTTGGTCAGCGACTCCTGGATGATCCGCAGCACCTGCATCTCGACGTTCTTCGACAGCGGCTGGGGGTCTCCGAACACGCGGAAGGTCGGGGCGAGGTCGGAGGTGGCCTGCACCCACTCCAGCTCCAGGCCGATGCTGTCGGCCAGCGGGCGTCCGGCCATTCCGGCCGGCCCGAGGCCCCACACCGCGCGGCGGCCCTCGTTCATCGTCTCCTGGGCGGCCTGCTGGGCCTGGGTGAGGGCGGGCAGCGGGTCGTCGCCGCGGCTGACGGCGGCGTGGGCGTCCGCGATCCGCAGGGTGACGTTGGCCAGGCCCCGACCGATGCTGTCGTGCACCTCCAGCATCGCCCGCTCGCGCTCGGAGGCCACCGCGGCGGCCTTGGCCCGCTCGGACGACTCCTGGTGCAGCCGCGAGTTCGCGATGGCGATCGCGGCGTGGGTGGCGAACCGCTGCAGCAGCTGGGCGTCCGGGGTGTCGAAGCGCTGCTCGTCCGTGGCGGCGAAGACGATCACGGCGCCGATCAGGTCGGTGCGCAGCATGACCGGGACGCCGATCACGGCGCGTCCCCACCGGCTCTCGTCGGGCCGGATGTGGCCGCTGGGCACGTCGGCGTAGCGCTCGAAGATGACCGTCCGGCCGGC
>JBDHZJ010000251.1:0-4510 GCA_039811825.1 Propionicimonas sp. | reverse complement strand
TGGACGTGCGCCCGGAGCCAGGTCCCGTCTGGGTCTGTTTCGGCGCACTCTCGGGCGACCCGGATGGTGGCGGGGTCCTCGACGGTGGCCGGTGCGGCCTCGTGGATCCACTCGAGCCAGTTGAGCACCGGCTCGGACTCACCGGCGATGAGTCCGTCCAGCCGGTGCTGGCTTCGGGCCTCAACGAGGTGGTGCTGGACGGGTCCGGTGGGGCGCAGATCGTTGTCGGGAACCTGGTGGGCGGCGCGCCACAGCTCGATCTCAGCGATGACCTCCGGCGACGGCGGTTCCACCAGCGCTCGCGCCCAGCCGGGCGTGTGGTCGGCTTGCTGGGCATCAATGCGGACGCCGGCAGCCAACTGCTCGACCAGTTTGTAGCGGGCCTCCAGGTAGTTGCCCCACTCGGGATCAGCGATCGTCTTGGGAACCGATGGGAGCCAAGGGAGCGGCCGCTGCCCGGTGGAGACCTGCAGGCTGACGGTGTCGAGGCGATGGTCGATGACGGCAGCGGGATCGCTAGCATCGGCGAGGTTGTCAACGTTCACGGCGTAGTTGAGGGCGCTCAAGGGGTTGACGTCCTCGGCGAGGAGGACGAGTAGGTGCGAGCGTGCGACTGGCCACGCGTCGGCGTCGGTGAGACCCGGAAGTAGTCGTTCCGCGGTCTGGTCGAGCGCGGCGACGATTCGCTGGCTGGCGTGCTTCTCGGCGGCGGTGACGATGGCGTCCTGGTAGCAGGCGACGGCCACGCCGAGCAGCCTCTGCGGATCGTGCAGCTCGGCGATCTGGGTGGTGGCGGAGGTGGGGACGTCCGAGCGGGCGAGGATCGCTTCGAGCCGTTCAACGGGTGTCGGCGGGCTGATCGTGTCGGGCAACACCCTGCTATGCGGGTCGCCGTCGCCGGTCACCTCCAGGTAGGCGTGGTTGGCGTGTCGACCGCGGCTGAGCATCGTGTACAGCTGTTGGCGCGATTCGCGTCCGCTGAGTTGGCCGTGGCAGGTGTCGGCGGTGATGCCTTGGGCGCCGTGGATGGTGGTGGCGTAGCCCAGTTCGGCGTAGCTGGTGACGTAGTCGGCCGGCAGGGTGAGGCGCCGGTGGGTTCGCGGGTCTCGGACGTCGAGCGCGCCGTCGCGGTGGACGCCGTCGACCTCCCACCGGTCGCCGTTCTTGACCCAGCCGTTGCCGGCGCGGAGCCGGCGGTCGTTGCGGCGGGTGACGATCGTGTCGCCGATCGAGGCGCGGTTGCCGTCGGCGAGGTCGGCTTCGCGGTGCGGGTGGCTGCCAGCCAGGCGGTGTTCGCGCGCTGCCTGGTTGAGGGCGGCGACCTGTTCGCGGGTGGGGGCGAGCATGATCGCGTCCAGCCCGGCGCGCTTGTCGTTCAGCCAGGCATCGAACAACTCGCTCGGTGCGGTGGCGGCGTCGCCGACGTGGACGCGGTCGTGGTCGAGGTAGTAGCCCAGGGCGGCGGGGTCGCCGTCCCGCAGTGCCAGGGAGGCGTGTGCTTCGGCCGGGTCGGTGAACCGCATGACCTGGTCAAGCCGGGCGGCGCCGTGGGCGGCTTTGATGTCGCTGAGGATGCCGCCGGCGGAGATCGCGCCGAGTTGTTGGTCGTCGCCGATGAGCCGGATGCTGGCGCCGCGGTCGATCGCCCAGCTGATCAGGTAGTCGAGGCGGAGGGTGTCGGCCATGCCGGCTTCGTCGATGATGATCAGCGTGTTGGCGTCGGCGGCCTGCACCCAGTCGGCCGGTCGGGGCTGGCTGATCTCGTAGGTGAGTTTGTGCAGGGTGTCGGCGTGGATGCCGCCTCCGAGTTCTTCGCCGAGTTGGCTGGCGGCGGTCGCGGACGGTGCCAGGGCCACGATGTTGCCGCCGCTGTAGGCCCAGGCGGTGGCCAGGGCGCGCATGGCGGTGGTCTTGCCGGTACCGGCGGGCGCCAAGGTCAGCTGGACCAGTCGTCCTGACGTGGCCAGGTCGCGGACGAGCTGGGCCTGTCCGCGGTTGAGGTCGGTGCCGTTGGCCGTCTCGGTGAGCAGGGCGGTGTCGACCGAGTTGTGGTCGGAGGTCCGTCCGCCGGTGCGTCCGGCGGCGTCGATGATTCGCTGTTCGGCGAACAGGATGCGCTGGGACGTGTAGCGGGTGGAGCCGGCCACCCGATACACCGAGGTGCCGTCGGCGCGCCGCAGCGCGTCCGGTTCGCGGATGCCGTCGTCGGGCGGTTCGAGGCTGACGCACATGCCCAGCGCGGTGTCGACCAGGCGGGGGATCGCCTGGTCGAGCTGGTCCCAGCGGACACCGTTGGTCCGGGCGAGTCGTTGGGCCTCGGCGCGGACGTGCCAGGTCTGCCAGTCGTCACGGCCGTCCTCGACGGTCGCGATCAGCCCGGCCGCCATCCGGCGATACCAGTCCGCGTCCAGCGTCGGCGCAGCCAGACGTTCCTGGTTGAAGACCCGCTGGTACATCGCCTCCAGCTCGCGTCGGCCGAGCAGAGTGATTGCCTGCTGCGACCACAGGTCGCGCTGCTCGTGGTACGAGCGGGGCTCGTGTTTGGCCTCGCGGGTTTCGAGGGTGGCCTGCTGGTACAGCTCCGCGCGTTCGTGCGGAGTCGGTGGACGGCCGTGGTCGTTCTGGAACACGTTGGCCAGTTCGCCGGCCCGAACCCGGATCTCTGTGCGGCGGGTGGACCACAGCTGGACGAGTCGCAGGTCGACCCCGGCGATTTCGCGGACCAGTCGCCGGCCGTCCGTCCGCGGGACGTCCACGAACCGCAGACCGAGCACGCCACCGAGGTGCGACTCGAGCGCGGTGTTGTAGGTCTCCGACGCCGCAGTGATCGCCCTGTGCAACACGCGGCCGTCGATCGCCCGCCACTGCCCGTCGCTGACCGCCTGCACCTTGTTCGCCACCGCGACGTGGGTGTGCAGATCGGGGTCGCCGGCCCGGTTGTCACGATGGGTGAACGCCGCCGCGACCAGACCGCGCACGTCGACCTGCTCCACCCCCGCGTGGCCCTTCCGGGTCTTGAGCACCTCGGCCTCGATGAACCCCAGGGCGTCCTTGACGGCGGCCCAGTGCGCGACCTCGATCAGGGCGGCGGTCTTGTTGTCGGCGATCGCCCACAACGAGGAAACCGACTTCACTGGTGAGAACGTGAGGTCGTAGCCCGACACCGGAGTGGCCGGCGGCCGGGACATGCGCGTGACGAAGCCGGCCAGCTCGCGCGAGTTCGGCGCCCGATGCTCCATCGCCGTGAACCACTCCACAGCCAACCCGGTGCGAAGCTTCGCCCGGACGTCGGCTGGCAGCTTCGCGGAGGACTTGTTCCCGTGATCGCGGTTCCACCCGGCATAGCGGCGGTGGAGCTCCTGGCGGAACAGGCTGGTGCTGGTGTCAGGAAGCCGGTGGGGCCTGCCCAGCCGGACGGCATCGCGTCGCTGCTGATCCGTGGCGTCCGGGCCGAGCTGCTCGAGCCGCTGGGCAGCGAGCGGATGCAGACCCTTGCCGAACAGGAAGTCCATCTGCTCGGCGGTGACCACATCGCCGGCCTTCAGTCCGTCGATGCCGGTCAGGCCCGAGCCCAGCCAGACTCCGGGCGCCTCGCCCTTCTCGTCGTAGTAGTCGGCCAGGGGAGTGTGCGCGGGCTCGACGGCGTCGTTACGGGCGACCTGACGGGTGAGGTAGTCGTAGCCCGACCCAGCGGTCAGCTTGTGCATCCCCATCATCGCGATCACCTCCCTCCAGTACAGGCAGATAGACAGGGCTTCGGTGGCCACGGCCAATCTGTGCTGCCACCTCCATAAGCCGAGAATTGGGGGCGATTCGGACAAGACCGATGCCGAACTACGCCCTTCTACCTATCCCTAGGCCAAGCAAGGCGTCGATCGGGACGATCGAGGAGAAGAACTGCACGAATGTGAGTGACACCTGCTCGGATTGTTCACCGTCGTCGGGCCTGCCCAGCGGTGACTACGGCCATCAGGGCAGCTCGCTCACTCCGCGGACGGACGCCATGCAGGGCACAATCGGAGTGGCGGACGAGAGCCCAAAGACAAGTGCGATTCTGTGCAATCGCGCGCAGAGGCAGGCGAAAATAGGCAGATCGCCCCAATTCCTTGGTGCAGAAGGTGTGTCACCTGGAATTGGGCTTGGTCGACGTTCGTGGGACTGGGCTGTCGTCGGGGGAAGCTGGTGCTCGGAGGGCAGTGGCAGGGTGCAGGGAATGGGGGGCATGGGGATGGGGAGCGGGTGGAGGCCGGTGGCTCGGGTGGTGCCGTGGAAGCAGTGGGAGGGAGTCTCCCGGCTCGCGAGCTGACCGGCGCTCCGACCGGACTGCGACCCCGTCGGGTACCGCGGCACGAACATCCTGCGGATACCTCCGCTTCGTCACGCGGCAGACGCCACGATCACCGACGGGCATCGCGATTCTCCCGGCCTCCGTCCAGCCGTACCGATAGCCTGTCGACGACCCCAACAACCAGCGACAGAAGCACCAGGTCGGTGCGAGGAGACTTCCCAC
>JBDHZJ010000250.1:0-4537 GCA_039811825.1 Propionicimonas sp. | reverse complement strand
GACGGCGCCTACCACGACGTCGACTCCTCCGAGCTCGCCTTCAAGATCGCCGGCTCGATGGTCTTCAAGGAGGCCGCCCGCAAGGCCGACCCGGCCCTGCTGGAGCCGCTGATGGCGGTCGAGGTGACCACCCCGGAGGACTACCTGGGCACGGTGATCGGCGACATCAACAGCCGTCGTGGCCACGTGCAGTCCATGGAGGAGCAGCACGGCAACCAGGTGGTCAAGGCCCTGGTGCCGCTGAGCGAGATGTTCGGCTACGTCGGCGACCTCCGGTCGAAGACGTCCGGGCAGGCGTCCTACTCGATGGAATTCGACTCCTACGGCGAATGCCCGAAGTCGGTTGCCGAGGAGATCGTCGCGAAGGGACGCGGTGGCGCCTGAGTTTGACTCAGGCACCACGGTAGAGAAAACTTGGCGTGGTCCGTGCCCAGCACGGACCGTGACCAGGCAGTCAACAAACCAGTAACGCCCCGCGGAGCCCGCGTGGCGACTATCCGAAAGAGGAGCCCAAGTGGCAAAGGCCAAGTTCGAGCGGACCAAGCCGCACTGCAACATCGGCACCATCGGGCACATCGACCACGGCAAGACCACGCTCACCGCGGCGATTACGAAGGTGCTCCACGACAAGTACCCCGAGCTCAATGCGGTGTCCGCGTTCGATCAGATCGACAAGGCGCCGGAGGAGCGCCAGCGCGGTATCACGATCTCGATCGCGCACGTCGAGTACCAGACCGAGAAGCGTCACTACGCCCACGTGGACTGCCCGGGTCACGCCGACTACGTGAAGAACATGATCACCGGTGCCGCCCAGATGGACGGCGCGATCCTGGTCGTGGCCGCCACCGACGGCCCGATGCCGCAGACCCGCGAGCACGTGCTGCTGGCCCGTCAGGTCGGCGTCCCGGCGATCGTGGTCGCGCTGAACAAGTGCGACATGGTCGACGACGAGGAGCTGATCGAGCTGGTCGAGCTCGAGGTCCGCGAGCTGCTCAGCGCGCAGGAGTTCGACGGCGACAACTGCCCGATCGTCCGCGTGGCCGCCTTCCCGGCCATGAACGGCGACGAGAAGTGGACCGAGTCGATCCTCGAGCTCATGGACGCGGTCGACGAGTACATCCCGCAGCCGGAGCGCGAGACCGACAAGCCGTTCCTGATGCCGATCGAGGACGTGTTCACCATCACCGGTCGTGGCACCGTGGTGACCGGCCGTATCGAGCGCGGCATCGTCAAGACCGGCGAGACCGTCGACATCATCGGCATCCACGACAAGAAGCAGTCCACCACCATCACCGGTGTGGAGATGTTCCGCAAGATCCTCGACGAGGGTCGCGCGGGCGAGAACGTCGGCCTGCTGCTGCGTGGCACCAAGAAGGACGACGTCGAGCGCGGCATGGTCGTGATCAAGCCGGGTTCGACCACCCCGCACACCGACTTCGAGGGCAACGTCTACGTGCTGACCAAGGAGGAGGGTGGCCGTCACAAGCCGTTCTTCTCCAACTACAGCCCGCAGTTCTACTTCCGCACCACCGACGTGACCGGCGTCGTTCAGCTGCCCGAGGGCACCGACATGGTGATGCCCGGTGACAACACCGACATGACCGTGCACCTGAACAAGCCGATCGCCATGGAGGACGGCCTGAAGTTCGCCATCCGCGAGGGTGGCCGGACCGTGGGCGCGGGCCGCGTGACCAAGATCATCAAGTGATCTGATCCAGCGCTACGCAGACGGCGCCGGTTCCTTCGGGAACCGGCGCCGTCTCGCGTTCCTGGGCCCCGATCCGGGCCTGCGCTACGCTGCCGACCCTTGGGCGCGTGGGGACGGGAGGAGGCACGGCGATGCAGATCAGGAGCCATCCGCTGCGTGTGATGACCGGTCGCGATCCGGGCGAGCGGCATCGCGCCGCCACCCCGCTCGAATTGCTCTACGACCTGACCCTCGTGGTCGCCTTCGGGGTGGCCGGGGCGCAGTCAGCGCACGCCCTGGCGGCGGGACACGTGGGCCTGGAGCTGGACGGCAGGAACTCGTGACCATCCACCACACCAACCCGTTCGCCGATCCGCCGGCGGCGCGCGACGCCGTCCGTGCGTTCCGGGGCCGGCTGGCCACCGGGGTGACGCTGTGGACGGCGGTGGGGGAGCGGCGTCCGGCCGGGCTGACCGTGTCGTCGGTCCTGGTGGCGCACGGGACGCCGCCGCGGCTGCTCGCGCTGCTCGATCCGCTCTCCGACCTCGCCGACGCGCTCGCCGCGTCCGGGACGGCGGCGGTGACCGTGCTGGGTCGCGACCAGCAGCGTCTCGCCGAGGTGTTCGCCGGGGAGGCCCCGGCACCGGGCGGGGCGTTCGGTCAGGCCGACTTCACCGACACGGACTGGGGCCCGGTGCCGGCCGGCGCCCCCACCTGGGCCGGGGTGCGGCTCGAATCGGTGCAGGAGGCCGGGTGGTCGCAGCTGGTCACCTGCGCGCTCGAACACGTCCGCGCCGAGGGGGAGGCGGATCCGCTCGTGCACTACCGCGGCCGGTACCCGCGGCTGGCCTGACCCGTCAGGCCTCGATCTCCAGGTCGGCGCGCTTCGGCGGGTTCGCGCCCGCCCGGGACACGGTGATCGCCGCGCAGGCCAGGGCGCGCTCCACCGCCGTCTCGATCCGCGGCCACTCGGCGAACCGCAGCCGCTCGCGCGCGTCCTCGCCACCGAGCAGCCCGGCGTCCAGCAGGCCGGAGACCAGGCCCGCCATGAACGAATCGCCGGCACCGACGGTGTCCGCGACCCGGGTGGGCAGGGTGGGGTAGCGCTGCACCTCGCCGGCGGCCAGCACGACGACCTCCTCACCGCCCTGGGTCACGGCGCAGACCGTCGGGCCGAGGGTCGCCCAGTGCGCCAGCACCTGGGTGACCGGGGTGGTGCCGTAGAGCCAGCGGACGTCCTCGTCGGAGGCCTTCACGACGTCGGCCAGCGCGATCAGGCGCTCGATCACCGGCCGGGCCGCTTCCGGAGTGCCCATCAGGGTGGGTCGGGCGTTCGGGTCGTAGGAGATCGTGGCGTGGCTCCGGGCCGCGCGGAGGATCTCGAGCACGGCCTCGCCCCCCGGGGCGAGGGTGGCCGCGATCGAGCCGGTGTGCAGGTGCCCGCCCGGCGGCACGATCACCTGGGCGGGGTCGAGCCGCCAGTCGAGGTCGAACTCGTAGGTCGCCACGCCGGCGGCGTCGAGGTGGGCGGCCGCGGTGGGCGTGCGTTCGGCGTTCGTGCTGCCGGGCGCGAGCTCCACCTCCTCGGCCTCCATCAGGGCGGCGATCCGTTCGCCACGGGCGTCACGGCCGATGTGGGTGGCGAGCCGGGTGGGGTGGCCGAGGCGGGCGAGTCCGATGGCGACGTTCGCCGGGCTCCCTCCCACGTGCTCGACGGACTCCCCGGTCGGGGGAATGACGATGTCGATCAGGGCTTCGCCGACGACGGTGACGGGGGCATCCATGGGCCTACCTTAGGGCTCGAACGCCAGTCCGGTGAGTTCGATGGAGAGATCCCAGAGCCGCTCGCCGACGCCGGGTTCGAGGGCGGCGGACGGCAGCTTCGCCGGCCCCGGAGGGCCGGACGCGCCGCCGCGCCGGGTCGGGCCGTAGTAGGCGCCGGGACGGGGGTCGGTGGCGGCGAGCAGGACGGGCTGGGCGCCGTCGGCGGCGGACTGGATCGCCCGGCTGAGCCGTCCGATCGCCACGACGGCGGCGGGCGGGCCACCGCGGGTGAAGAGCGCGGTCTGGCACCAGCCGGGGTGGGCCGCGACCGCGGTGACACCGACCCCGGCCCGCGCGCAGCGCCGGCGCAGCTCGCCGGCGATCACGACCATGGCGAGTTTGGAGTCGCTGTAGGAGTGGTAGGTGGAGCCGCTCGGACGGCCGAAGGCGGGCCCGATCCGGCCCCGGGTCGCCATCAGCGAGCCGAGGGTGACCACCCGCGCCGACCCGGCGGCGAGCAGCGCCGGCCAGAGCCCTGCCGTGACCGCCCAGGCGCCCAGGTAGTTCACTCCGACCTGGAGGTCGAAGCCGTCCCCGGTGCGGGCGTCCGGGTCGCTGGAACTGGTGCCCGCGTTGTTCACCAGCAGGTGCACCGGGCGGTCGGCGAGCCGCGTGGTGAATTCCGCGATGCTGACCAGGGAGCCGAGCTCGACGAGTTCCACCCGAACCTGCGCCGTGGGGTGCAACTCCGTGATCCGGGATGCCGCGGCCTCGCCCCGCTCCCGCTCGCGGACGGCCAGGACGACCTCCGCGCCGGCCCCCGCGAGGGCCGTCGCTGTGGCGAGCCCGATGCCGCGGCTGGACCCGGTGACGACGGCCCGTCGTCCGGCGAGGTCGGGCAGGTCGAGCGGGGGCAGCCGATCGGCAACCGGGCGGGCGGCCACGATCAGCCTTGCCGCCGCTGGATCGCCGCCCACTCGTCGCGCAGGCCCACCGTGCGGTGGAACAGCAGCGCCTCGTCCGGGTCCTGGGCGAAGTAGCCGAGCCGCTCGAACTGCACGACCTCGCCGGCCGCCGCGCCTGCCA
>JBDHZJ010000249.1:0-4553 GCA_039811825.1 Propionicimonas sp. | reverse complement strand
CGGGCCGAGCACCGCGGTGGAGTCGGCGTAGACGAAGGTCAGCGTGGCCACCGCCGGGTCCGCGCACGCGGTTCGCGAGCAGCGCCGGTTGATCACGGCGCCACGTTACCGCCGCCACGCGCCCCGACCCGGGAGCCTGCGACGGTGTGGCGTGCGCCGGTGCGGTCGGGAAGTAGGGTGAGGCCCATGAGGCACCGGGACCGCCACGGACGCGGGTTGCGCGGGCCGATGGCCGCACCGAACCCGCTCACCGGCGCGCCGGTGCCGCTGCGGCAGCGACCGCGCCCGGCGGACTACTTCACCGACTGCCTGCGGGCCTCGATCTCGCGGACGGCGCGGGTCTGTCCCCGTGCGCTGGCAGGCATCGACATCGGCTACGAGGAGGTGCCGGGCAACCTGGAGACGTGGCGGAGCGCGCGGGTGCCGTTGGCGGCCGCCGTGCCGGCGCGTCCGGGCCGCAACGGCCGGGTCGTGCTGTTCCGGCGTCCGCTCGAGCACCGGGCCAGTTCGCGCGCCGACCTGCGCCGCCTCGTGCACCGGGCGCTGCTCGAGCAGCTCTCCGCCCTGACCGGGATCACGATGGACGAGCTGGACCCGTCCGGCGAGACCGACGACGACTGGGACTGACGGACCGAGTCGGGGACGGTTCCTTACTCGGTCCACCCCGCCTCTCGGCGCTCCACCGGGCCCTTCGTGACGCCTCGCTCGTCCCTCGCGAGCCTCCTCAGGGACCGCGGACCGAGTCGGGGACGGTTCCTTACTCGGTCCACCCCGCCTCTCGGCGCTCCACCGGGCCGAGTCAGGTCAGCTGCCTGCGTGCGGGTCGAACACGACCGGCGCCTCGCCGCTGCGGGAGTCGTCCGCGGCGAGGTCGACCACTGTGATCGCGCGCACCCGACCCAGCGTGGCCGTGGCGACCAGGGCGCCACGCAGGTCGGTCGCCCCGGTCTGCACCCGGACGAGGTTCGTGTCGCCGGCGGCCAATGCGACCTCCAGGGTCGATCCGGCGGGAACGGTCACGTCCTGCGCCTGCCCGGGGTCGTCCCCGCTGCCCGCCGTGACGGTCACGGTCGCGTCCGCCTCGCCGGGATTGGCCAGCTGCAGCACGGTCGTGGCCGCCTTGCCGAGGGCGAGCGGCCACAACGAGTTCCCCGGCAGCGGCGACGTGGCCGCCGTGTAGGCCGGGTCGTGACGGGCGTCGTTGCCGCCGGCGTCCAGCCACATCCCGGCCGTGACCGGCTGGGTCGAGTCGAGCCTGATCGCGCCCGGCTGGCCGTCGAGGCCGACCGCCAGGTCGATCGAGCGCGTCGCCTGCGGCGGCACCTCCAGCTGCTCCGCCCCGGCGAGCTGGCCCCGGCCGGACGTGGTCAGGCTGCCGATCTTCACCGTCGCGGTGAGGTCGCCGGGGTTCGTCACCACGAGCCGGCGTTCGCCGTTGCCGGACGGCACCCCCGGCACCACTAGTGCGGTGGCCGGCGCGGTCGCCTCGGGCAGCCAGTCGGCGCCGAGCGGCACATCGAGGTTCCAGGTGCGCTGCCGGACGAACGCCGCCACCCGGCCGTCGCCGCTGCTGACCTCGACGGTGACCGGCCCGGCGCTGCGGTCGAGCGCGCCCAGGGAGATCGTCCGGACGGAGTTGCCCTCGACCTCGATCCCGCGCGGGGCCGTGGCCCGGCCGTCCTCCCCGTACACGCTGAGGTCGACCGATGCGCTGGTCTCGTCGAGGTTGGCGACCACCACCTCGGACTGGGCGACGTCGCGGACGTCGGCGCCCGCGAACCAGTGGTCGGTGCTGGGCGAGGCGCAGGCGGTGGCGGAGAGGCCACGGTCGGGACCGACCTCCGCCGACACGGACGTGGAGCCGCCGAACGGGTCGGGCACGAGCGCGGAGACCCGCAGCGGCTCGCCCGCGCCGTCCACCACGTGGAAGCTGCCGGCGTCCTCGGCCGCCGCCGGGTCGGCGACCTTCGACGTGCGCAGGCTCGGACCCGCGGCCGCGGCGGCGATCCGGACCGTCGCGGTCGCCGACTCGAAGCCCGGGCAGACCACGGACGCCCTGGTCTCGGTCGCCGCGAACGGGGTCGGCGGCACGGCCTGCGCGCCGGTGAGGGTGGCCGTCACCGCGGCGACGGCGACGGCGCCGAGCACCGAGCCCGGCCATAGCCAGCGGTTCATTCGACACCCCCAGCGATCCGGCGCGGTCCCGCGCTCTCGTTGCGGCGCCGCACCGCCGGGGCGGCGAGGATCGCCAGCAGCACGAGGCCGCCGAGCTGCACCCACGCCCACCACCACGATCCGGCGTCGAGCTCGATCTCGAGGTTCCCGCTCAGCGGGCCGACGGCGAACTGGGTGCCGGGCGCGCCGCCCTCGGCCACGGCCAGGCGGGTCCCGCCCACGCTGACCACCCAGCGCGGGTCGGCCGGCTCCGCGAGCCGCAGCAGCCGCCCGTCCTCGCCGGGCCCGACGGCCACCCCCGCACCGACCGGCGTCCGGCCCCCACCCGTGGCGAGCACGGTGATCGCGGAGCCGGGGACGGGCCAGACGAACTGCGTGTCGTCCCCGGTACCGACACCGAGCCCGGGCACGTTGCTGATCGCGAGCCGCTGCTCCTGGCTGCCGCCGGCCAGCGTCACGTTCGACACGCCGAGGGTGACCAGGTCGGGCAGCAACTGGTCGTCCGCGCTGTCCCCGACCAGCCGCGCCGCCACGGACGCCGCGAGCTGCTTGGCCGCCGCGTCGCCGCCGAACGCGATGCCCCGCTCGGCGTCCCCGAGCCGCGCGAAATCGCCCTCCAGCAGCGCCCAGCGCACCTGGTCGCCGTCCGCCACGAGGGCGAGCGTGCGCCCGGGCGTCTCCGAGGTCTGGGCGTTGCGCACGAAGGCGGGCACGGCACCGACCGGGCCACGGGTCACGCCCACCTGCCCGGCCACGACCCACCAGCCGGCCGCGACCAGCATCGCGACCACGCAGACCAGCGCGAGCCCGAGGTTGGCGAGGTGGCGCAGGCCGAGGTCGCGCCCCTGCAGTTCCGTGGCGATCCCGTCCAGACCGGCCGACGCCGCCAGCACGAGCGCTCCGACGAGCAGCAACTGCCACTCCAGGGCCTGCGGACGCGCCCACGCGACCGGCGGCACCATCACCACGAACCGGGTCAGCACGATCGCGACGATCGCGGCCAGCCCCGCCCCGGCGACGGCGCGACCGGAAGTTCCCGGACGCCGGGCCGCGCCCGCGGCGGCGGCGAACCAGAGCACGGCGAAGAAGCCGATCGAGATCCACAGCGGCGGTCCGGCCTCAAGGGAGTGCCCGACCAGGATGGTCCACGGTTCCGGCGCGGTGGTGGGGGCGAGCTGCGGTTCGATGCCGGTGAGCAGCCGTCCGGGGTAGCGCAGCACGGCGCCGCCCCACGGTCCGACCAGGAGCAGCAGCGGCGCGGCGAGCACCAGCGCCCACTGCGCCCACGCCCGCACCCGGCGGGCAGGCAGGGCGGTGAGCACCGCCGCCACCAGTGCGACCGCCCAGAACAGGGGCACCAGTGCGCACGCCAGCAGCAGCCAGAAGGCGACCGCGCCGGCCCGTCGCCAGCTCCAGTCGCGCTCGGCGAGCCAGCGGACGGCGCTGTAGCCGAGGATCGGCAGCAGGATCGCGGTGGCGGCGAGGCCGAACGCACCCGCGTTCAGGCCGCCGATCAGGGCGGGCGCGAGCGCGTAGCCGAGGGCGCCGAGCCCGGCCAGGCGGCGATCGGCGACCAGGACCCGCAGCAGCCGGAACGCCATCAGCCAGGCCAGCGGCACGGCGAGCAGGAACGTGCCGGTGACGAGCCACTCGGGCCGGCCGATCGTGAGCAGCGAGAAGAGCGCGGCCAGACCCGTCCAGGGCGCGCCGGCCACATCGGCTGTGCCCGGCACCGGCGACAGGTAGGACGCCATCAGCGCGGACCAGTCCCCCGGCGCGGGAAGCAGCTGAACGCCGGACAGCGAGCCCGAACCGTACGCCGTCCGTGCCGCGACCAGGGCCGCCACGCCCAGCACGGCCAGGCCCGTGGCCGCCAGCGGGAGCCGGTAGCGGGTGGTGCCGGTGTCGGCGAAGTCGTCACCGGTCATCTCGTCGAGGCTGACCCCGGTGCCGCGCCCGGTGAAGGTCCGCACCCAGTCGATCAGCCGGGCGGCGACCTGCTCGACCCAGCGCCGGACGCCCGCCCCGCGAACCGGTCGCAGCGCCGCGGTCGCCTGTCGCGCGGCCGGGGTGATCGGCAGGGACGCCAGGCGCGCGGTCACCGAGCGCCGCAGCCGCCGTCCGGTCAGCCACCGCCACAGTGCGCGCATCTCCTCGCCGGCGCGCTGCGGATCCTTGCCGAGCAGGTAGCCGAGCGCCGTGAGCAGGCAGGTCAGGACCAGTCGCAGCGACTTCAGCCAGCGGCGCGCGGCCCGCGTGTTGCCGGCGACGAGGGCCATGCCCGCGGCGAGGTCACCGGCCGGATCGCCGTACGGCGAGTGGTCGACCACCTGGGACGCCGGGTCGGCGAGCACGGTGTAGCCGGACAGGTTGGCCCG
>JBDHZJ010000248.1:0-4562 GCA_039811825.1 Propionicimonas sp. | reverse complement strand
GTTAGGATTGGCCGGTGACCGACACCCAGCCGCGACGCCTGCTCCGCCTCGAGGTGCGCAACGCGCAGACCCCGATCGAGCGCAAGCCCGCGTGGATCAAGACGACGGCCACGATGGGCCCCGACTACCGGGAACTCCAGCAACTGGTGAAGGACGAGGGCCTGCACACGGTCTGCCAGGAGGCGGGCTGCCCGAACATCTTCGAGTGCTGGCAGGACCGCGAGGCCACGTTCCTGATCGGCGGCGACTCCTGCACCCGCCGCTGCGACTTCTGCCAGATCGAGTCGCGCAAACCCTCCGGCTACGACACCGCGGAGCCGGCCCGGGTGGCCGAGTCGGTGGCCACGATGGGCCTGCGCTACGCGACCGTCACCGGGGTCTGCCGCGACGACCTGGACGACGAGGGCGCCTGGCTCTACTCCGAGACGATCCGGCGGATCCACGACCGCAACCCCGGCGTGGGCGTGGAAATGCTCGCCCCCGACTTCTCCGGACGCCGGGAGCTGCTGCAGCAGGTGTTCGACACCCGCCCGGAGGTGTTCGCCCACAACGTCGAGACGGTCCCGCGGATCTTCAAGCAGATCCGTCCGGGCTTCCGCTACGAGAAGTCGCTGCAGGTGCTGACCTGGTCGCGCGAGCAGGGCCTGGTCACGAAGTCGAACCTGATCCTCGGCATGGGTGAGACCCGGGACGAGGTCAGCCGGGCGATGCGCGACCTGTACGACGCGGGCACCGAACTGCTCACAATCACCCAGTACCTGCGGCCGTCCGTCCACCACCACCCGATCGACCGCTGGGTGACGCCGGAGGAGTTCGACGAACTCGCCGCGGAGGCCGGCGAAATCGGCTTCGTCGGCGTGCTGAGCGGACCCTTGGTACGTTCTTCCTACCGGGCCGGCCGGTTGTACCGGCAGGCCATGGCTGCCCGCGAACAGCGGGCGATCGACACCACACGGAGCGCATGATGGCGAGCGACAAGGCCAAGGAACTGGCCGCCAAGCAGAAGGCCGAGGTCAAGGCCGCCAAGCTGGCGAAGAAGAACTCCACCAACCCCCGCGACTGGCCCTGGTACAAGCAGATCTGGCAGACGTACAAGGTCACCGCGGAGGCCGACAAGCAGCTGAACCTGTTCCTCGCCGGGTCGTTCCTGGGCGTCGTCGCGATCGGCGTCGTGATCGGCATCTTCGTCCCGCCGTGGTGGATGTGGCTGATCCTCGGCATCATGGGCGGCACCACCGCCGCGCTGTGGGTGATGCTCGACCGGGCCAAGAAGGCCAGCTTCGCCCGCTACGCCGGCCAGCCGGGCGCCGCGGAGGTCGCCCTCGGCATGCTGGACCAGAAGAAGTGGTTCTACACCCCGGTGGTCACCGCCACCAAGCAGCTCGACATCGTGCACCGCGCGGTCGGCCCGGGCGGCATCGTGCTGGTCGGCGAGGGCAACGCGGGACGGGTGAAGACGCTGCTCGCGTCCGAGACCAAGAAGCACGAGCAGGTCGCCTACGGCGTCCCGGTCACGTCGATCGTGATGGGCGACGGCGAGGGCCAGGTGCCGCTCGCCAAGCTGGCCGACACGATCAAGAAGCTGCCGAAGAAGCTCGAGCCGAGCCAGATCACCGACGTGAAGGCCCGGCTGCGCGCGCTCGACGCCGTCCGGCCGAAGGTGCCGATGCCCCGCGGCCCGATGCCGTCGATGAAGGGCGCCAAGCAGGCGATGCGCGGGCGCTGAGCAGCGTCCCTTGGCGAACCTGGTCAACGCCGAACGGATCTCGATCGCGTTCGGCACCCGCGTCCTGCTGGACGGGGTGACCCTCGGCCTCGACCACGGCGACGTGGTGGGTGTGGTCGGGCGCAACGGCGACGGCAAGACCACGCTGCTGGAACTGCTCGTCGGCGAGCGCGAGCCCGACTCCGGGCAGGTCGTGCGCAACCGGTCCGCGACCGTCGGCCACCTCGGCCAGGTGGAGGACTTCGCGCCGGGAGCGACCATCCGCGACGTCGTCGTGGGCGGACGGCCCGACCACGCGTGGGCGGCGGACGCGGGCAAGCGGTCGGTGGTCACGCACCTGCTCGGCATCCTCGACCTCGCCCAGCCGGTCGCCGAGCTGAGCGGCGGCGAGCGGCGCCGGGTCAGCCTCGCCGCCGTCCTGCTGGCCGGGCACGACCTGCTGGTCCTGGACGAGCCCACCAACCACCTGGACGTGGAGGCCGTCGCCTGGCTGGCCGGGCACCTGAACCGGCTGCAGGCTGCCGGCACCGCGATGCTGGTGGTCAGCCACGACCGCTGGTTCCTCGACGCGGTCTGCACCCGGGTCTGGGAGGTGCACGACGCGGTCGTGGACGCCTACGACGGCGGCTACGCGGCCTACGTGCTGGCCCGCGCCGAGCGGGTCCGGCAGGCGGCGGCGAACGAGGCCCGGCGGCAGAACCTGCTGCGCAAGGAGCTCGCCTGGCTGCGCCGCGGCCCGCCCGCGCGCACGTCGAAGCCGAAGTTCCGGATCGAGGCGGCGAACGCCCTGATCCGCAACGAGCCCGAGGCCCGGGACTCGCTGAGGCTGCGCGAGTTCGCCACCGCCCGGCTCGGCAAGGACGTGTTCGACCTGCACCACCTCACCTACGCGCTGCCCGACGGCCGGGCGCTCGTCGACCACCTGGACTGGTCGATCGGGCCGGGCGACCGGATCGGGATCGTCGGGGTGAACGGGTCGGGAAAGACCACGCTGCTGCGCCTGCTGGCCGGCGAGGTGGCGCCGCAGGCCGGACGGGTGAAGCAGGGGAAGACCCTGCGGATCGGCTACCTCAGTCAGGACGCCGCCGCGGTGGACCGAGTAAGGAACCGTCCCCAACCCGGTCCGGACCAAGTTGGGGACGGTTCCTTACTCGGTCCACCCGACCCGGGCGAGAGGGTGCTGGAGTCGGTGCAACGGCTGCAGCGGCAGGTGAAACTGGCCACCGGCAAGGAGTCCTCGGCGTCCAACCTGCTCGAGGACTTCGGGTTCTCGGGCCAGCGCCTGGTCACCCGGATCGGCGAGTTGAGCGGCGGTGAGCGGCGCCGGCTGCAGTTCCTGCGGCTGCTGCTCAGCGAGCCCAACGTGCTGCTGCTGGACGAGCCCACCAACGACCTCGACATCGACACGCTCACCGTGATCGAGGACCACCTGGACGGCTGGCCGGGCACGCTGATCGTGGTCTCCCACGACCGGTGGTTCCTGGAGCGCACCTGCGACGTGCAGTACGCCCTGCTCGGGGACGGCAGCTGCGTCCTGCTGCCCGGCGGGGTCGAGGAGTACCTGGAGCGCCGTCGTGCGGCAGCGGTCCCCGAGGAACCCGGTGGCCGGGCCGGGACTCCGCGTCCCACCGCCACCGACGCCGCCGTGCAGCGCCAGGCCCGCAAGGACCTGGCCCGGGTGGAGTCCCAGCTGGCGAAGGCCGGGGCCCGGATCGAGGCGCTGCACGCAGAACTCGACGCGCACGCCGCCGACTACGAGAAGCTGGTGGCGTTGGGAGCGGAACTGGAGCAGGCTGTGAATCGTCAGGAGACCCTGGAGGAGCAGTGGCTGGAACTGGCCGAACAGGTGGGCGAGGGGTGACTCCCGGCCGGAGGGTAGCCGGCATCGTGGTGGCGGTCTTCGCCGGGCTCGCCGCCGCTCTCGCACCGGTGGCCGGCTGGACGCACGCCCTGCTCAGCGACTCGGACACCTTCGGCGCGGCGTACTCCCCGGTGGTGCGATCGAGCGCGATGCAGCAGGTGGTGACCACGAAGCTCACCGACGCGGTCGTCACCCAGTTCGGCGTGGCCGACAACGCGACGATCCGCACGCTGGTGACTAGCGTGGTGGCTGACATCGTGGCGAGCGACGCGTTCACCGACGCCACCATCGAGAGCCTCCAGTTGGCCCGTGAGCAACTTCTCGCCCAGCTCACGGGCGAGTATGCGGACCTGCAACTCGAGGAGGGCGTGGTGCAGCTTCCGTACGCGCCGTACGTGGCAGCGGTGCAGCAGGCGCTGATCGACGCGGGCGTCCCGGTCATCGCCCAGGTCCCCGACGTGACCGGCGGCATCACCGTGCTCACGATCGACCCGGCCTCGCTCCCCCTGATGCAGGCCGGCTACCGCGTGCTCGACCTGGCGTCCGCCTGGTTGCCGTGGTTGGCGCTCGGCCTCGCGATCGCGACGATCTGGGTGTGGCCGGGCGTGCGGGAACCGGTGATCGGGCTCGGCCTCAGCCTGCTCGGCGGGGCCGCCGTGGTCGGCCTCGGCTGGTTCCTGACCATCCGGGCGCTGGACTCCTGGCTCGGCGCGGACTTGCGGCCGGTCGCCGGGATGATCACCGACGCCACCGGCTCCCCCGTGGTGACTCCCCTGCTCGTGATCGGGGCGCTCGGCGCCGTGCTGGCGATCGGCGCGTGGCTGAGCGGCAGGCTCCGGGGCGACGCGGCCGACGCGACCACGACCGCGCACCCCTGAGCCGCCGCAGCGACGTCCAGTACGGTCGGAGCGTGGACGGGTACACCAAGCGGCGCTCAGGCGCGCCGGCCGGCTTCTTCGGAGTCGAGGCGGCCGG
>JBDHZJ010000247.1:0-4568 GCA_039811825.1 Propionicimonas sp. | reverse complement strand
GCCGATCAGCCCGGCGAAGTTCGCGTACCAGGTGTGGGAGTGGATCACGTCGACGTCGCCGATGGCGTTGGCCATGGCCACGTCCGCTCCGAGCACCCGGAGGGCCGCATTGGCTCCGGGCGGGAAGTCCTCGGCGTGGGCGGTCGCGCCTTCGCGGGGTTCGCCCATGCACTGGACTTCGACGGATTCGGTGAACTTGCGCAGTTGGGGCACCAGCTGTCCGACGTGGACCCCTGCGCCGCCGTAGATGTGGGGAGGGTATTCCCTGGTGAGGATGGATACTCGCAGTGCCATAGCGCCGATCGTGTCACAGAACCTCCGCCGTCGGGGCGGTAACGCCGCGGTTCGCACGCGGTGACAAGGGCAGGTTCAGATCCGGCTGGGCAATTCTCCGGTTTCCTTGTGGGGACTCCGCCGACGTCCTAGGTTCTGGTTATGACTAGCGGACCGAACGTCCTGTCCATTGTCCTGGCTGGCGGCGAGGGCAAGCGTCTGATGCCACTGACGGCCGATCGGGCCAAGCCCGCCGTCCCCTTCGGCGGCACCTACCGGCTGATCGATTTCGTCCTGTCGAACCTGGTGAACTCCGACCTGACGAAGATCTGCGTGCTGACCCAGTACAAGTCGCACTCGCTGGACCGGCACATCTCCCTGACCTGGCGGATGTCACCGCTGCTCGGGGCCTACGTCACCTCCGTGCCGGCGCAGCAGCGCACGGGCAAGCAGTGGTACCAGGGGAGCGCGGACGCGATCTTCCAGTCGATGAACCTGATCATGGACGAGGACCCCGACTACGTGGTGGTCTTCGGCGCCGACAACATCTACCGGATGAACGTCGAGGACATGGTCAACGCCCACATCGACTCCGGCCTGGATGCGACCATCGCCGGGATCCGGGTACCGCGCAAGGAGGCGAGTGCGTTCGGCATCATCGACGCCGCTCCGGACGGCAAGATCAACGCCTTCCTCGAGAAGCCGAAGGACCCGCCCGGCCTGCCGGACTCGCCGGAGGAGTCGTTCGCGTCCATGGGCAACTACGTGTTCACCCGCAAGGCGTTCGTGGAGGCGCTCAACGACGACGCGGCGAGTACCGACTCGCGCCACGACATGGGCGGCAACATCGTGCCGGGCTTCGTCTCCCAGGGTTCGGCCCAGGTCTACGACTTCACGGCCAACAACGTGCCCGGCTCGACGGAGAAGGACCGCAACTACTGGCGCGACGTGGGCACCATCGAGGCCTACCACGCGGCCCACATGGACCTGGTCTCGGTCGAGCCCGACTTCAGCCTGTACAACCGCAAGTGGCCGATCTGGACCTCGCAGGCCCAGCTGCCGGGCGCGAAGTTCACCCTGCGCGGCACGGCCGAGGACTCGATCGTCGGCGCGGGCTGCATCATCTCCGGTGGCGACGTCGATCGCTCGGTGCTCTCTCCGAACGTGATGATCGACAAGTGGGCGAAGATCGAGGAGTCGGTGATCTTCTCCGGATGCCGGATCGGGCGCAACGCCGTGATCCGCCGGGCGATCCTCGACAAGAACGTGATCGTGCCCGACGGCGTCGAGATCGGCGTGAACCCCGAACTCGACCGTGCCCGCGGGTTCCACGTGGAGAACGGGCTCACCGTGGTGGCCAAGAACGAAGAGGTGCCCGGGAACTGGTGACGTGACCCGGAACGGGCCGTCCGCGCGGTGGCGCGGGCGGCCCGTTCCTGCGCCGGCGGGGATTTCGGGACAGAACTGACCCGGACGAGGCCGGAGCCGCCTGGTTCCGCCCCTGTGGTCCGAAGCGCGGCAGGTTTGTCCCAGAAGTTCAGGGCCGCGTCCAGCCGGCCACGGGAAGGATGTCGGCGTAGACGCGGAAGCGTCGGGTGTCGGGTCGGGGCCCGCGGTCGCGGAACTCGTCGGTGCGGCGCTCGATGAGCGTGGTGAGTTCGGTGGCGAGCTGCTCGGCCTCGGCCTCGGTGAGATCGAGCGTGGTGGCACTGAGCTGGCCAGGGCTCTCGACTGTCGGGTCGAAGTCCTCCAGCCAGCTGGCCAGGGCCGCGGCACGCTCGGCGATCGCCTGCTGGATGATCTCGCGAGCCGGGATGGCGGTGTCCGGGTTGAGGAAGAGCTCGTTGTCGTCGAGCGCGAAACCGAGCGGACGCCACCAGCGCTCGCGGCCACCGGCATGGTGGGGATCGTCCTCGATGAAGCCGTGCCGCTCGAGCTGGCGCAGGTGGTAGCTGGTCTGGCCGCTGCTCTCGCCCAGTGCCCGGGCGAGTTGGCTGGCCGTGGCCGGGCCACGTTTGGTCAGTTCGGTGAACAGCGCCATCCGCAGGGGATGGGTGAACGCCTTGAGCGCCTCGGGCGTGACCGGGACGCGACGTTGGTGCGGGCTCTTGCCATCCGTCATATGCAGAGATACCTTTGCATAGAAGTCTTTGCAGAGATTTCTCTGCAGCTCTAGCATACGAGGAGGACAGCATGTCCGCAGCAACCCCGGCCGAGGCGCTCGCCACCGACGCTCGCCGCGCGCCCCTCGGGCGTCCGTTCGGCGCGCAGCTGGCGTCCACCGGGCTGGCGAACCTCGGCGACGGCATCCTCGGTACCCTGGCGCCCCTGGTCGCCCTGTCGCTGACCGGTTCGCCGACCCAGATCTCGCTGCTGTCGGCGGCGACCTGGCTGCCCTGGCTCCTGCTCGGGCTGGCGGCCGGGGTGGTGATCGACCGGGTCGACCGCCGCCGCGTCCAGGTCGTCGCGCTCTCGGTCCGGGCCGGTGTGCTGGCCGTCGGAGCTTGGCTCGGAGCCACCGGCGGACTGGCCATGACCTGGCTGGTGGTGCTCGTGCTCGCCTACGGCGTCACCGAGGTGTTCGCCGACCTCGGCGCCACCTCGATCGTGCCCGACCTGGTGCCGACGCAGCGCCTGTCCGCGGCGAACGGACGCGTGATCGCGGTGCAGCAGGTCACCAACAGCTTCCTGGGCGCACCGCTGGCCGGCGGGCTGGTCGTGCTCGGCGCGGGGATCGGCTTCGGCACCTCTGCGGCGCTCGCCGCCCTCGCCGCCCTGGTGCTCGCGGTCGGGCTGCGCGGGGACTTCCGCAAGGTCCACGACGAAGCGGACGGCGGCCGCCGGCATCCGCTGGATGAGGTGCGCACCGGCCTGAAGTTCCTCTTCGACCACCCGGTGATGCGCCCGCTGGTGATCGCCGGGAGCGTGATGAACTTCGCCCTCACCGGCTACTTCGCGGTGTTCGTGCTCTGGGCGGTCGGGCCGGAGTCGGCCATCGGGCTCACCGAGGCCCAGTACCCCCTGATGATGGTCGGCTTCGCGGCCGGGGCGGTGCTCGGCTCGTTCCTGGCCGAACGGACGCAGCGCTGGCTCGGCGAACTCCCGGCGGTCAACGTCTCCCTCCTGGCCAGCATCGTGCTGCTCCTCGTACCCGTGCTGTGGCCCGACCCGTGGGCGGTCGCCGCCGCGCTGGCGGCGGTCGGGGTGACCAACACCGTCGGCAACGTGATCGCGCAGTCGTGGCGGCAACGGCTCGTGCCCGGCCACCTGCTCGGCAGGGTGGGCGGGGCGAGCCGGACGCTCGGTCTCGGGCTGATGCCCCTCGGCGCGCTCACCGGCGGCGTGGTCGCCGAGCAGTACGGGCTGCCGGCGACCTTCATCGGGGCGGTCGTGCTGTCGCTGGCGGCGTGGCTCTACCTGGTCATGCAGGTGCGCCCGGAGTCCATCCGGACGACCGACGCCGGGCTCAGCTCCTGACCGCGACCAGCAGCCCGTCGCCGATCGGCAGCAGGGCCGGGGTCAGCGACTCGTCGGCGAGCACCGCCTCGAGCGCCTCGCGGATGATCAGCGGCTCGTCGTCGTCGTTGCGCTCGTCCGCGACCAGGCCCTGCCACAGCGCGTGGTGCAGGATCAGCAGGCCACCGGGACGGAGCAGGCCGCCGGCCTGGGCGACGTACTCGACGTACTCCAGCGGATCGCCGTCGATGTAGACGATGTCGTAGGCGCCGTCGGTGAGCTTGGGCAGCACGCTCAGGGCCTGGCCGGCGATCAACCGCACCCTGCGGCTCGGGATGCCCTGGGCGGTGAGCACCTCGCGCGCGGCGAGCTGGTGCTCGGCCTCGGCGTCGATGCTGGTCAGCACGCCGTCGGCGGCCATGCCGGCGAGCAGTGCGAGTCCGGAGACGCCCGTGCCGGTGCCGATCTCGGCCACCGTCCGTGCGTTCACCACTCTGGCGAGCATCGTGAGCGTCGCCGCGACGCCGGTGCTGATGCACTCCACGCCGAGGTCGCCGGCGCGGGCACGCGCCGCCTCGGCACCTTCCGACTCGGCGACGAACGCTTCGGCGAAGGCGAGCGTGGCCGCGGACGCGCGCGGGGGGTTCTTCGGTGCAGTCACGCGCTCAGCCTAGCGACGAGACCCCCCGCGGGAAGGGCCGGACCCCGAGCGGGGCGGGGAGTCTCGACGAGGGGGTGAGACGGTCGCCCGCTGCCGATGGCCGCCACGGCCTAGGCTTACCCCCATGACAGCGCTGCCTTTCGGTCGGGTCCAGACGGCCATGGTCACCCCGTTCGCC
>JBDHZJ010000246.1:0-4582 GCA_039811825.1 Propionicimonas sp. | reverse complement strand
GCCGGGCTGCTGGCCCGCTCCGGCGGCGCGATGATGGGCCTCGGCATCGTGCTGATGGTGTCCGCGCTGTACGGCAGCTACGGGCTCGCCGGCGCCCTCGTCGCGGCGAACGCGGTCGCCTGGGCGATCGGGACGGCCGTGCTGTCGAACCTCGTCGACACCTACGGCCAGCGCCGCGTGATGTACCCGGCCACGATCGCCTCCGCACTAACCCTCGCCGTGCTCGTGGTCCTCGCCGTGCTGCAGTTGCCGGCCTGGACCCTGTTCGCCCCCGCGATCATCAGCGGGGCCACCGGCGGCTCCCCCGGCGCCCTCGTCCGCGCCCGCTGGAGCCACGTCACCTCCGACGCCAACCAGCTGCACGCGGCGTTCTCGCTGGAGTCGACCCTCGATGAGGTCACCTTCGTGGTCGGCCCGGTGCTCGCCACCGCGTTGTCCACCGGCGCGCACCCGGCCGCCGGCCTGGTCGCGCCCGTGATCCTGTCCCTGCTCGGCGCCCAGCTGTTCTACTCCCAGCGCGCCACCGAGCCGCCGGTCGCGCCCCGGCCCGAGCCGGGCACTCGACGGCCCGCGGCGCTGCGCCGGTTCATCCTGCTCACCCCGGGCGTCGCGGCGATCGTCGTGGTGAACCTGCTGATCGGCTGCGTCTTCGGGGGCATGGACGTGAGCGTCGTCGCGGCCACCACCGACTGGGGCTTCCGGTCCGCGTCCGGGGCGGTCCTCGCCGTGTTCTCCGGCGCCTCGGGCGTGGCCGGCCTGCTCTACGGGGCCCGGCACTGGCGCTCCCCACTGCCCGGCCGGTTCGCCACGGGCGTGGTCGCGCTCTTCATCGCCACCCTGGGGCTCTTCCTGGCCGCCTCCGTGCTCGTCCTCGCCGCGATCGGCGTGCTGGTCGGGCTGACCGTCGCGCCGACCCTGATCAACGGCAACACCCTGATCGGACGCCTGGTGCTGCGCGAGCGGCTCACCGAGGGCCTGGCCTGGATGGGCACCGGCATCGGCATCGGCGTGGCCGTCGGGTCGAGCATCACGGGCGGGGTCATCGACACCCACGGCTACCCGGCCGGTTTCGGCGTCGTCACCGGCTTCGCCGCGCTCGCCGCGGCCATCGCGCTTGCCTCGCTGGCGTCCGTTCGTCGCGCCGAGCGCAGGGTGTCGGCGGCCGACGACCCGGACGGCACCCGCGACACGGTTTTCGAATAACGCGGTTTATGCCCCCGGGGGTGTCCATTGGAGAGACAATGCCCTCGTCCGGGTCGTAAGCAATCCTGCGCATTGGCGGGTAGCCTCGGCTGCGGAAACCGACTCAAGGAAGAGCGCGCATGTCCACCGATACAGTGCAGTACCCCGGCGTCCCCGACGTCATCAACGGCAACGGCGCCGTCGCGTACGTGATGAAGCACGTCTGCGGCGGTGTCATCGGCTACCCGATCACCCCCTCCACCGAGATCTCCGAGATCTTCGAGGCGGCCCGCGCCGAGGGCCAGCTCAACGTGTGGGGCAAGCACCCGTTCTTCGTCGAGACCGAGGGTGAGCACTCCGCGCAGAGCGGGGCGCTCGGCGCGGCGCTCGTCGGCGGCAACTTCATCTCCAACGCCTCCTCCAGCCAGGGCATCCTCTACGGCCTGGAGTCGCACTACGTCACCGTCGGCAAGAAGATCGGCGGGTTCGTGCTGCAGGTCGCGGCCCGCGTGGTCACCAAGCACTCGCTGAACGTGATGGCCGGGCACGACGACGTGTACGCGCTGCTCCCGACCGGCTACACCATCCTGTTCGGCTCCAACCCGCAGGAGGCTGCCGACCTCGCCGCCATCGCCTACCGCACGTCGGCCCTGTCGCTGATCCCCGTCGCCAACTCGATGGACGGTTTCGCCACCAGCCACGTGATGAGCGAGGTACTGCTCCCCGAGCCCGAACTGCTGCGCACCTACCTCGGCGATCCGTCCGGCCGGATCGAATGCCCGACGCTCGCCCAGGAGATGCTGTTCGGGGCGAAGGGACGCGTGTTCCAGCTGAACCGCTACCTCGACCGCCACGCCGACGACTTCGCCAGCGCCGACCTCACCGCGCTGCGGAACTGGCTGGGTGCCCGCGGCCCGCGGATCGAGGCGGACAACTCCGGCGACCTCCTCGAGGAGACCCTCGACCGCGTCCCGGTGGCCCTGCAGGCGCAGTGGCGGCGGCAGTGGCTGAACGCCTGGCCGGCAGGCACCCGCCAGCTCGTCCCCGCGCTCGTCGACCCGCACAACCCCGGCCTGACCGGGCCGGTGCAGAACCAGCCCGACTTCCAGGCGGGCTCGGCCGACCACCGCACCCACTTCGCCAGTGCCGTGCCCGCGCTGGTCCGGCAGGCGATGGCCGAGTACTCCGAGCTGACCGGACGCGACTACTCCCCCGTGATCGCCTACGACTGCGACGACGCCGACTACGTGATGGTCGGCATGGGCTCGATCACCGACGACGTCCGCGCCGTGCTGCCCTACCTGCGCTCCCTCGGCCTGAAGGTCGGGGTCGTGTCGGTGAAGCTGCTGCAGCCGTTCCCCGAGGCCGAACTGGTCGCGGCGCTGCAGCACGCGAAGGCCGTCACCGTCCTGGAGCGTTCGGACGACACCGCGCTCACCCGGCTGGTCACCCAGGCGCTGTTCCACGCCCGCTCCAACGCCGAGGCCGGCGACGACGCCCCGTACCCGGGTGTGCCCGCGCTGACGGCGATCCCGCGGCTGACCACGGGCATCTTCGGCCTGGGCGGCCACGACATCCAGCCCCGCTACCTCGTCGCGGCGTTCCGCAACATGACCAAGGCGTCCCCGTCGCCCCTGGTCTACCTCGGCTCGCAGTTCTTCACGCCCAACCCGACGCCCGCGGTCGCGGCGATCCAGGACCGGCTCCGGGAGGCCTACCCCGAGACCGAGCTGATGGCGCTGGAGACCGAGCCCAACCCGGCCGTGCTGCCCGCCGGCAGCCTGCGGATCCGGTTCCACTCCGTCGGCGGCTACGGCACGGTGGCCACCGGCAAGCTGCTCACCGACGTGCTCTCCTCGCTGCTCGGCATGCACTCGAAGTCGGCCCCCAAGTACGGCTCGGAGAAGTCCGGCGCGGCCACGAACTACTACATCACCCTGTCGCCGGAGCCCGTGCTGCTCACCAACGCCGAACTGGAGGACGTCGAGCTCGTGGTCTGCCCAGACCACCAGGTGTTCTCCCACACCAACCCGCTGAAGGGCCTGATCCAGGGCGGCACGCTGATCATGCAGTCGGACAAGGAGCCGACCGCGGTGTGGCGCGAGCTGCCCCCGTTCGCCCGCCGGACGATCCGGGAGCGCAACATCACCTTCCTGGTGCTGGACGCCTTCGCGATCGCCCGCGCCCACGCCCCCAACCCCGAGCTCGAGACCCGCATGATGGGCATCGCCTTCATCGGCGCCATCCTCGGCCACGTCGGCATCGAGGGCGGCACCGGCGAGATCGAGGCCGAGGTCCGCGCCGAGCTGGCCAAGAAGTTCGGCCGCCGCGGCCAGACCGTGATCGAGGCCAACCTGGCCGTGATCCGGGACGGCCTGGGCGCGATCGTCGTCGACTACACCGACCCCGCGTTCGAGGCGGTCGAGGCCGACCCGATCCTGGCCGGGGTGCGGGAGTCGCTGTCCGTTGCGATGACCCCCACAGTGAGACGGGAACGCAGCAGCGGGCTGTTCGATCCCGGCTACTACGACGAGATGGTGGGCCGGCCGTTCCGCGAGGGCACCATCGACGAGGCCCCTGTGCTGCCCGGCACCGGCCTGTTCATGCCCGTCGGCACCGGCGCGGCGAAGAACAAGGGCATCTTCCGGCGCACCGTGCCCGTGTTCGACCCGAGCAGCTGCACGGCCTGCATGGAGTGCGCGCTGGCCTGCCCGGACAACGCCATCCCGAACACCGGGCACGAGCTCGGCGACCTGCTCGGCGCGGCCATCGACGCCGCCGGGCTGAGCGAGGGCGAACGGGCCCCCTGGTACGGCCTGGTGCCGGAGTGGTCCGCCGCGATCCGCGCCGGCTTCGCCGCCGACTCCGCGGCCACCGACTTCGCGTCCGCGGCCCGGACGGCTGCAGCCACGCTGCCCGAGGACCAGGTGCCGGCCGGCCAGCTGGACGCGGTGGTCGCCGCGATCGCCGCCTTCCCGGTGGCCCGGACCCGTCCGCTGTACGACGCCGCCGAGAAGGCCGCGCCCGGCTCGGGCGTCCTGTTCTCCGCGGTGGTCGACCCGTGGAAGTGCACCGGCTGCCTGCAGTGCATCGAGGTGTGCGGGCCCGACGCCCTCACCTCGGCCGACCAGGACGACGTGCTGCTCGGCATGCTCGAGACCCGGTTCGAGCGGCTGACGAAGCTGCCCGACTCCCCGGCCCGGCTCACCGCCGAGGCCACCGCCCCCGGCGGGGACATCAAGCGGATCATGCTGAACCGTGCCGACTACTACTCGATGACCGGCGGCCACGGCGCGTGCCGCGGCTGCGGCGAGGTCACCGCGATCCACCTGCTGAACTCGCTCAGCCACCGGATCGGCGAGGACCGCCGCCAGGCGCACCTGCGCGACCTGGACACCAC
>JBDHZJ010000245.1:0-4583 GCA_039811825.1 Propionicimonas sp. | reverse complement strand
ACGTCTTCCAGGGTGAGGTACTCGATCACTGGCCGAGTCGGTCGAGCAGGTCGGCGTAGCGATCCCGGGCCGCAGCCGAGAGCGCGGTGACCTTGTCACGGCGCAGCCGGCGCGACGCTGCCTCGTGGATCGCGCGCACCGTCGCCTCTTGCTTGCTGACGCCCTCGGCCTCAGCCAACTGGGTGAGTGCCTGCTCGTCGTCGGGAGTCAGTCGCAGAGTCATAGCCATGAAGCCATGATACCACTTTGGTATCGCGCACTCATGTCCGGCGCGGCGTCCGCTGAGTCAGTGCCAGTCTTGTTCCATGTGGTGGTCGCGCAATCGCTCGAACGACGCGCGGAACGTCTTGTTCGATGCGGCTCTTGAGTTCGGGAAGAACTGGCGTCGCGATGTGAGCTCGGTCGCGGCGGAGCGGCTCCCCGAGCTGGACGACGGGGAGCGCGCCGCGCTTGTACGAGAGATCGAGGCAACCCGCGCCGCCATTGAGCAGTGGATCTGGGACCGCTGGAGGACTGTTGGGGATGGCTGGTCCAAGTCCGATACGGAGGCAGCCCGGGGGTTCGTTCGTGCGACCTACCCGTGGATGGACGATCGGAACATCTCTCACGCCGTCAACCAGGGCACCTACTACGCCTGGCACGGATGACCGCCCCAGGATTCCGCGCTGGACGCGGCCGGGTCGTCATGCCAGCGCTCATGCGCTACGACCTCGACGTTTCGCCGCCCAAGCTCGGCCTCGGCCTGGTGCAGCTGCGACAACGATTCAGGTGCCGGCCCCTGAGCACGACCCACTCGCACTCGGCGGCGGCCACGCCCTGAGGCTCAGGGACCCAGGCTGCCCGGCGGGCGCAGGTCCGCCAGGTCGCGGTCGAACTCGCGGACGGTGGCGTCCACCACCTGCACCGGCGGGCCGGCGGCCAGCACGGCGGCGGCGTCCACGGTGATCGTGATCGAGACGTCGAGACCAGGCTTGAGCTGCCCGCCGATCGCCGACCAGAAGTCGGAGGAGTCGGTGTCACCGCCGGTGCGCAGCGTGATCGCCGGCAGCGGGTCGGCCACCAGCGGCGCCTTGATGTGGCCGGCGGTGAGCACCGGGTTGAGCAGCAGGGCCGCCATCACCTGGCCGAGCAGGGCGTGCTCGTCGCCCACCTCCGTCGTCCACGCGGTGATCAGGTAGCGGCACTCCAGGCGGGGCCGCGGGCCCTCCCTGCGGGCCGCCCCGTCCTCGTCGGTGACGACGCGCAGCCCGTGCTCGCGCTCGGACAGGTTCGGGCGCACGTCCCACAGGAACAGGTTCACGGTGGGCCCGCTGAGCTGGGCCGACCAGTCCCGGTCGGGCGCGTCGAACGCGATGTCCACGTCGCGCGCGGACAGGGGGACGATCTCACGCAGGAAGCCCGCCAGGGCGTCATCGAGCAGGTTCAACATCGTCGTCTGCCACCAGGGGGTAGTACCGGTCGAATTCGGCCGGCGTGCGGAGCTTGCCGACCTTCTGGAACTCGCGTTTGAGCCCCAGCACCACGTCTTCCATGCCGATCGGGCGGGCGTCCGTCGCGGCCAGGAACGCCGCGGCGAGCGCCGCGTTGCGGATCGTGCCGCCCGGGATCGTGAAGTTCCGGGCGAGGAAGTCCAGGTCGAGGTCGGACGCCGGCGCGTCGGCGGGGAAGTTGGCCGCCCAGATCCGGCGCCGGTCGGCCTCCTCCGGGGGCCGGAAGTCCACCCAGACCGCGATCCGGCGGGTGAACGCCTGGTCGATGTTCCGCTGCAGGTTGGTGGCCAGCACCACCAGGCCGTCGTGGCGCTCGAGGCGCTGCAGCAGGTAGGCCACCTCGAGGTTCGCGTAGCGGTCGTGCGCGTCGGACACCTCGGAACGCTTGCCGAACAGCGCGTCCGCCTCGTCGAAGAACAGCACGACCTCGGCGGCCCTGGCCGCGTCGAAGATGCGGTCCAGGTTCTTCTCCGTCTCGCCGATGTACTTGCTGACCACCCCGGCCAGGTCGACCTTGTACAGGTCGAGCCCGAGGTCGCCGGCGATCACCTCCGCCGCCATCGTCTTGCCGGTGCCCGGCGGCCCCGCGAACAGCGCGACCACGCCGGCCGAGGGCGCCGCGGTGAACCCCCACGGGCCGTACACCAGCGAGCGGGTGCGGTAGCGGTCGGCCAACTCCCGCAACTGCCGGGTCTGGTCGCGCGGCAGCACCAGGTCCGACCACTGGTAGCGCGGACGCGTGCGCAGCGCGAGCCGGTCCAGTTCGCCGGCCGCCAGCCGCCGGATGGCCTGGCCGACCGTGCTGCTGCCGCCGGCAAGGGCGCGCTCGACCAGCCGCAACTGCTGGCGGTCCAGGCGCTGGCCGTCCGAGGGCCGGCCGAGCACCTCCTGCCAGTCCGCGTCCTCGGCGATGCCGTGGGTGACGCTCACCTCCCGCCAGCGGACGTCCGGCAGCCCGGCCAGCGGCAGCTCGCGGGCGCTGCTGACCACCCAGGCGACCTCCGGCGTCCGCTCGATCCGGCGGGCCAGTGCCGCGGGCGGGCCGGCGTCGGTCTCGACGACGAGCGTGCGGCCCTCGATCACCGCTTCGCGCACGAGCGCGGCCAGGGCGGCCGGATCGTCCGGAGGCGGGCCGGCCACCAGGCCCCTCCCGGGCGCCAGTTGGGCCACGGCGGCGAGCCGGGACTCGTTGTCGGCGCCGTGGACCAGGGTGAGGATCGGGGCGGGGGCGCGCCGGCGGGCGTCCAGCGCCCGCACCACGCGCGCCTCCGGGGGCAGCGACTCGTCCAGGGCGTCGTCGCCGCGCAGGAACCAGCTCACCCGGGCCGCGAGCCGCACGCTCCGGTTCGACCAGGGCCCTTCGGGGTCGACGTCGGCCAGGCCGAGCCGGCACAGGGCGCCGTCGGGGGCGACGGCGGCAGCGGCGCCGAGCCGGTCGAGCAGCCCGAGCGTGGGCCGGGGCAGGCGCATGTCGTCGTGCAGGTAGGCGACGAGGCGTTGCCGCGAGGGCGCCACCTCGACCGCGGCGAGCAGCGCCAGCGTGGTGGCCGCCGGTTCGTCGAGACCGGCGCGGGCCACCAGCCGGGAGAACCGGCCACGCGCCCGCAGGCTCGCCCGGAACTCCTCCCCGGCGGCGTCCACGACCGGGTCGACGCGATCCCGCAGCACCCGGGCCCGGGCCGGGTCCGCGCCGTCGGTGCCGGGCAGGCCGGCGAGGATCGCGTCCACCTCGGCGTCGCTGACGAACCAGCCCGCCGCATCGCGCGGCGCGACCCCGCCGCCGATCCGCCACAGCAGCGCCTCCCGCTGGAGCAGCGCGTCGGCGTACCGCTCCCACGCCTCGGGCGCGGACATTCAGATCACGCCCGAGCGCGTCGCGAGGGCGACGGCGTGGGCGCGGGTGCGGCAGTTCAGCTTCATCAGGATGTCGTGGACGACGTTCTTCACCGTCCGCTCCGAGAAGCACAGCTCGCGGGCCATCTCCAGGGTGTCGGAGCCGTCGGCGAGCAGCTTCAGCACGGCACGCTCGCGGTCGGTGAGGCCCGACATCGGGCCGAGCCCCTCCTGCCGCGCGTGCGCCAGCGTCCGCACCATCAGGTGTGCGGGCGCCGCCGCGGCGCCCGAGGCGACGGCGCGCATCGTCGTGACCAGGGAGTCGACGCTGAGTTCGGAGCGGGGCAGCACCGCCCGCACGCCGACCTCGAGCAGGCGGCAGACCTCCTCCTCGCGTTCGGCCTGCACCATCGCGACCAGCCGGAAGTCGCGGGACTCGGCGAGCCTGAGTGCCGGGTGAAGCGTCGCGGACGTGCACTGGAAGAGCAGGATGGAGGCCTCCGCACTCGGGGTGGGGCGCAGCTGGCTGCTCTGGCCCACGACGGTGAAGCCTTCGGTGGTCAACGAGGTGGCCAGACCTCGTCGAAGGATGACGTTGAGATCGTCGATCCAGACGCGGACCGACGCTGGGGCGTCGGTAATCACCAGAAAAGGATCCCGCGCACACAGGGTACGGGGCAATGCGCGGCGTTGCCACCACTAATGCGCAACCTCCCACATTCCTGCTTGTGAATGCGCGGAATGGAGGGTTTCAGGCGGTTCGGTCCGGGGCACCTGAGATTCGGCGAAATTCATCATGTGCCCCTTCGGGCAGCCCCTTCGGGCAGGCGATCCGGCGATTCGGCCGTCAGCGGGCGGGGTCGCTGAGCGGTCCGTAGGCGTCCGGACGCCGGGTGGCCAGGAAGGGGAAGAGCTCCAGCCAGTCGTCGCGCTGGGCGAGGTCGAGGGAGGCGACCAGGGCGACGTCGGCGGAGCGGGGCGCCCGCGCCAGCACGCGTCCGTACGGGTCGGCGATGAACGACGAGCCGTAGAACGTGAGCAGGCCCTCGTCGCCCCACCGGTTGGGCACCACCACGAACAGCCCGTTCGCGATCGCGTTGCCGATGATCGTCTGCCGCCACAGCGGCTCGGTGTCGAAGCCGGGGTGGTCGGGCTCGGAACCGATCGCGGTCGGGTAGGCGAGCACCTCCGCGCCGGCCAGGCTGTAGGCGCGGGCGAGTTCGGGGAACCACTCGTCCCAGCAGGTCGGCAGGCCCACCC
>JBDHZJ010000244.1:0-4590 GCA_039811825.1 Propionicimonas sp. | reverse complement strand
ATCTGGTTGAGGCTGCCGAGCAGGACGTTCAGATTGGGCTGGGCGGAGAAGTCGCGGGGTCGGTACTCGAACTTCTCCGAGTTCTTGTACTCCTCGCCGCCCGGCTTCAGGGGTTCGTGCTCGAACAGCTCGAAGCCCGAGTACACGCCCCACGACGGGGACAGCGTGGCGGCCAGGACGGCCCGGATCGCGAACGCCGCCGGGTTGCCCGACTGCAGGTAGAACGGGTTGATGTCGGGAGTGTTGACGAAGAAGTTCGGCCGGTAGAAGGAGTCCATCTCCGTGGACAGCTCGGTCAGGTACTCCTGCAGTTCCTCTTTGGTGTTGCGCCACGTGAAGTAGGTGTAGCTCTGGTGGAAGCCGACTTTGCCGAGCGCGTGCATCATCTCCGGCTTGGTGAACGCCTCGGCCAGGAAGACCACGTCGGGATCGCTCTCGCGCACCTGCCGCATCACCCAGGCCCAGAACTCGACCGGCTTGGTGTGCGGGTTGTCCACCCGGAAGATCCGGATGCCGTGCGACATCCACAGCCTCAGGATCCGCAGCACCTCGTGGTAGATGCCCTCGGGGTCGTTGTCGAAGTTGATCGGGTAGATGTCCTGGTACTTCTTCGGCGGGTTCTCCGCGTAGGCGATGGTGCCGTCGAGCCGGGTGGTGAACCATTCCGGGTGCTCGGTGACCCACGGGTGGTCGGGGCTCGCCTGCAGGGCGAAGTCGAGCGCGACCTCGAGGCCGAGTTCCTTCGCCCTCGCGACGAACCGGTCGAAGGATTCCCAGTCGCCGAGGTCGGGGTGGATCGCGTCGTGGCCACCCTCGGGGGCACCGATCGCCCACGGGGAGCCCGGGTCACCCGGGCCGGGGATCAGGGTGTTGTTGCGGCCCTTGCGGAACGCGGTGCCGATCGGGTGGATCGGGGGCAGGTAGACCACGTCGAAGCCCATCGCGGCGACCTCTTCGAGGCGGTCGTGGCAGGAGTCGAACGTGCCGGACGTCCACTTCTTCGTGGCCGGGTCGTAGCTGGCGCCGACCGACCGCGGGAAGAATTCGTACCAGCTGGAGTACAGGGCCCGGGCCCGGTCGACGTACACCGGGAACTCGGCCGTGGGGGAGAGCAGCTCGCGGGGCCCGTACTGCTTCATGGCACGCGCGATGCCGTGGGCGGTGGCCACCTCGATCAGGTCGTCGGCCGGCCGTTCGGGGATGAGCAGCATGGCGGTCGCCTTGAGGATGGACGCCGCGACGGGGTCGCCCGCCTGCTCGGCGATGGCGGCGGTGCGCTCGAGCAGGTCTCGCCCCTCGAGGCAGACCAACTCGATGTCGACGCCCGCCGGCAGTTTCGCCTCGGCGTTGTGCAGCCAGGTGGCCCACGGGTCGGACCAACCCTCGACGCGGAACGTCCAGGCGCCCTCTGCGTCCGGACGGACCCAGGCCTCCCACGGGTCGAGGCCACTGGGCTCCATCGGGGTCATGTCGACCCGGGTCTCCGTGCCAGCCGGGCTGGTCAGGATCACCGAGGCGTTGACGGCGTCGTGGCCCTCGCGGAAGACCTTCGCCCGTACCGGTATGAGTTCGCCGACGACGGCCTTGGCCGGGTACGCGCCGCCCTCGATGACGGGGCTCACCTTGGCGACCGGGATCCGGCCGAAGCCGCGGGGCATCGTCACCGTGGGGCTCAGGTCGAGCGGGGCAGCGGCGGGCGCGGGACTGGCCGGTTTCGTCGACGGCTCTGCGGCAGCCGGCGTGGCCGGCGTCCGCTGCTGGCGCTTGCGGGACGGGTTTGCGGTTGCGCTCACGTGCCCAACCTAGCGGCTGGCACTTTCGAGCGGGAGGGAATGCGCAGGGCTTCCCACTGTGCTGTCGAGGGCTGGTTCAGGGTGCGCGGAACGGGTATCGACAAGGGACCACCATCGCCGCTGCCGGCTCAGCCGGGGGAGAGCCGGCGAAGGAACGGATCGCGCCCGACTCGGACGCGACTCGCGGCGAACCGGCGTGTCCGCCTGAATCGGTCGCGCTCGGGCTGGCGGGCGGGGCCCTTCGTGACGCCCCGGGGTTCGTTCCTCACCCCGGGGCTCCTCAGGGAGCGTGAAGTGGGGCCCTTCGTGACCCCGGGCTGCTCAGGGGGCGGTGTTCAGGCGTCCTCGGACGGGCTGAGCGGGGAGACCGGGACGAGCTGGGCTCCCGTCCGCACCTCGGCGCTGAACACGGCCACCGTTCGCGCCGGCAGGGTGATGGTCGAGCCGGGGGCGAGCAGCTTGCGGGGCAGTTCGCCGTCCAGGCCGGTGTGGGCGACCAGCTGGTAGCGCAGCGCCCAGGGAGCGCCGGGCAGCGACAGCTCAACCGGGTCCCAGCCGGCGTGGAAGTAGACCAGGAAGGCCTCGGTGCGGTCGGAGAGGTACATCCCGAGCGTGCGCCGCCCCATGTCGTGCCACTGGTCGGTGGTCATCTCGGTGCCCGATTCGGCGAACCAGGCGACCGGCGAGCGGCCCAGGCCGTGGCCGGCCACGTCGGTGACCTCGCCGTGGTAGCGCCACCGGGCCGGACGGAACAGGGCGTGCTGGGCGCGCAGCCTGAGCAGGGTCCGGGTGAGGTCCTCCTGCGCCGACCACTCCTCGCGGGTCAGCCAGTTCACCCACGAGACCGGGGAGTCCTGGCAGTAGGCGTTGTTGTTCCCGCCCTGGGTGCGGCCCATCTCGTCGCCGGCGAGGATCATCGGCACCCCTGCGCTGAGCAGGAGGGTGGCCATGATGTTGCGGGTCGAGCGCTGGCGGTCGGCGACGATCTTCTCGTCGTCGGTCTCGCCCTCGTAGCCGTGGTTCCAGGAACGGTTGTCGTCCGCGCCGTCCCGGTTGCGTTCCGCGTTCGCCTCGTTGTGCTTCAGGTCGTAGGTGACCACGTCGCGCAGCGTGAACCCGTCGTGCGCGGTGACGAAGTTCACCGACGACGTCGCCGGACGCCCGCCGTGGTCGTAGATGTCCGAGGACGCGGACAACCGGGTGGCGAGTTCCTGCACGCCACCGACGGCGCCGCGCCAGAAGTCGCGGGCGAAGCCGCGGTAGCGGTCGTTCCACTCCGACCAGTCCGGTCCCCAGCGTCCGACCTGGTAGCCGTACGGGCCGAGGTCCCACGGCTCGGAGATCATCACCTTGCCGGCCAGCATGGGGTCGGACGCCACCAGTTGCTTGAACCGGTGGTTCTGGTCGACGTGGTGCGCGTGGTCGCGGATCAGGGTGGTGTTCAGGTCGAACCGGAAGCCGTCCACGCCCATGTCGACCGCCCAGTACCGCAACGAGTCCATGACCAGCTTGAGCACGCCGTCGTTCGAGGTGTCGACCGCGTTGCCGCAGCCCGTCACGTCGTAGTCGTAGCGGTGGTCGTCGGTGAGCCGGTAGTACGCGCCGTGGTCGATGCCGCGGAAGCTCAGCGTCGGGCCGTCGTGGCCGCCTTCGCCGGTGTGGTTGTAGACGACGTCGAGGATCACCGCGATGCCGGCCTCGTGCAGTGCCGAGACCATCTCCTTGAACTCGGCCACCTGGCCCCCGAGCGTCCCGGAGGTGGACGCGGCGTAGGCGGCGTGCGGCGCGAAGAAGCCCAGCGTGTTGTAGCCCCAGTAGTTGGTCAGGCCCCGTCCGACCACGAACGGCTCGGAGACGAAGTGCTGCACCGGCAGGAACTCCACGGCGTTGATGCCCAGTTCGACGAGGTGCTGGATCACCGCCTGGTAGCCCATCCCGGCGTAGGTGCCGCGCAGGTGCTCGGGTACCGACGGGTGCTGCTGGGTGTAGCCCTTGAGGTGGGTCTCGTAGATCACCATCTCGTCCAGCGGGATCGGCTCGGCCAGCGGAGTCGGTGGCGGCGAGTCGGCCACCACGACGCTCAGCGGCACCGCGGCGAACGAGTCGGTGAGGTCGGGCAGGAAGTTCGATTCCGGGGTGTGGTCGGCGATCGGGCCGGCGTAGTCGACGCCGCCCGTGATCGCCCGGGCGTACGGGTCGAGCAGGAGCTTCGCCGGATTGAACCGTTCGCCGTTCTCCGGCGCCCAGGCGCCGTGGACGCGGTAGCCGTAGCGCTGGCCCGCACCGATGCCGCTCAGGTGCAGGGTCCAGACGCCGTCGCCGGTGGGCGTGAGGTCGTGGTTCGTCTGGCGACGATGCTCATCGACCAGGGCAAGCTCGACCCTCGTCGCGCGCGGGGCCCACAGCGAGAACGTGGTCCCGTTGTCGTGCACGCGGGCGCCGAGCGCAGCGGCCGCCAGCACGCTGCCCTCAGGCAATTCGATTCCGGATGTGTTCACCGGACTGGAGCTCCCCCCTCTGGAACCGCGGTCCTGCATAGTTTGTCCTAACCTTCGTGGAGAACCAACCAGCGACTCCCGAACTTGGTCAATCGTTTCACGATGTTCATAGGAGGCGGACGGATGGCCGGAAGTACCTACCTCGACCACGCCGCCTCCTCGCCGATGGTCGCGGAGGCCGCCCGCGCGATCGCCGAACTGCTGGAACGGCCGGGCAACCCGAGCTCCCTGCACGCCTCCGGACGGGCCGCGCGCCGAGCCCTCGAGGACGCCCGCGAGTCGCTCGCCGCGGACCTGGG
>JBDHZJ010000243.1:0-4603 GCA_039811825.1 Propionicimonas sp. | reverse complement strand
GGACGGTTGGGTATCGAGCGAGGGAGTCGTCACGATTCTTCCTTCTACAAGGGTGTCTGTTGTTGTTGATGCTCTGTCACCTTTGACAAGACAAAGTCACCGTCAGCACTCTACGACGCCTCGTCGTAGCCGCCACAATCCGCCACCTTTTGGATGGGTGCGTCTCGCCATCCGGAGTTGTGCCCCGGGATGGAGTTGAGCCCACGCCTGAATAAGGTAAGAATGGTGTTGTGAAAAGCGAACCGGAGCTCGAGGCGGAGGCCCTGGCTGCCGACGCCGAACAGCAGGCGGCGGACGCTTCCACGCGCAGCCGGGTGGCGCGCTCGATCCTGCAGCACGGCCCGTCCACGGCTAACGACCTGGCCGGACGGCTCGGCCTGACCCCCGCCGCGGTGCGCCGGCACCTGACCGTGCTCACCACCACCGGGCACGTGTCCAGCCACGAACAGCGCATCTACGGCCACCGCGGTCGCGGCCGGCCCGCGAAGGTTTTCGCGCTGACCGACTCGGGGCGGTGCGAGTTCTTCCAGGCCTACGACCGCCTGGCCATCGAGGCCATCGCGTACCTCAGGGAGGTGGCCGGGCCCGAGGCCGTCGAGAAGTTCGCGGCCCAGGTCGCCGAGGCCGTGACCGAGCGTTTCAACGGACTGGCTCCGGAATACGACAACCCCACCGAGGCGTTGGTCGAGGCGTTGACCGCCGAGGGCTTCGTCGCTTCACTGCAGCCCGTCGCCTCCGGCGTCCAGCTGTGTCAGTACCACTGCCCGGTCGCTCACGTGGCGGCCGAGTTCCCCGAGCTGTGCGAGGCCGAGACCCGCGTCTTCGCCACGTTGCTCGACTCGCACGTGCAGCGGCTGGCGACCATCGCCCACGGCGACGGGGTGTGCACCACCCACGTGCCGCGTCCGGTGGTTCCGGCCATGCATCCGTCCCCGACAGGAAGGACCTCCTGATGACCTCCACCGCACCCGCCGCCCCCGGCCTGGGCGCCACCCAGGAAGAACACCTGCAGGCACTCGGGAACTACCAGTACGGCTGGCACGACGCCGACGCCGCCGGCGCCTCCGCCCGGCGCGGCCTGACCGAGGACGTGGTCCGCAACATCTCCGGGCTGAAGGGCGAGCCGGAGTGGATGCTGAACACCCGGCTGAAGGCGCTGAAGCTGTTCGACCGCAAGCCGATGCCCGCCTGGGGTGCCGACCTGTCCGGGATCGACTTCGAGAACATCAAGTACTTCGTGCGCTCCACCGAGAAGCAGGCCCAGACCTGGGACGACCTGCCCGAGGACATCAAGCGCACCTATGACCGGCTGGGCATCCCCGAGGCGGAGAAGATGCGCTTGGTCGCCGGCGTCGCCGCGCAGTACGAGTCCGAGGTCGTCTACCACAAGATCAACGAGGAACTCGAGCGCCAGGGCGTGATCTTCCTCGACACCGACACCGGCCTGAAGGAGCACCCCGAGCTGTTCGAGGAGTACTTCGGCTCGGTGATCCCGACCGGCGACAACAAGTTCGCCTCGCTGAACACCGCGGTGTGGTCGGGCGGCTCGTTCATCTACGTGCCGAAGGGCGTGCACGTCTCGATCCCGCTGCAGGCCTACTTCCGGATCAACACCGAGAACATGGGCCAGTTCGAGCGGACGCTGATCATCGCCGACGAGGGCTCCTACGTGCACTACGTCGAGGGCTGCACGGCGCCGATCTACTCCTCGGACTCGCTGCACTCGGCCGTGGTCGAGATCATCGTCAAGAAGAACGCCCGGGTGCGGTACACGACGATCCAGAACTGGTCGACCAACGTGTACAACCTGGTCACCAAGCGCGCCACCTGCGAAGAGGGCGCCACGATGGAGTGGATCGACGGCAACATCGGCTCCAAGGTGACCATGAAGTACCCGGCGGTCTACCTGCTCGGCGAGCACTCCCGCGGCGAGACGCTCTCGATCGCGTTCGCGGGCGAGGGCCAGCACCAGGACGCCGGCTCGAAGATGGTGCACGCCGCGCCGCACACGTCCAGCTCGATCATCTCCAAGTCGGTGGCCCGTTCCGGCGGCCGCTCGTCCTACCGCGGCCTGGTCCAGGTGCAGGAGGGTGCGCACCACTCGGCGAGCTCGGTGAAGTGCGACGCGCTCCTGGTGGACACGATCTCCCGCTCGGACACCTACCCCTACGTCGACGTCCGCGAGGACGACGTCTCGATGGCCCACGAGGCCACCGTTTCGAAGGTGAGCGAGGACCAGCTCTTCTACCTGATGAGCCGGGGCATGGGCGAGGACGAGGCGATGGCGATGATCGTGCGCGGCTTCGTCGAGCCGATCGCGCGCGAGCTGCCCATGGAGTACGCGCTCGAGCTGAACCGCCTGATCGAGCTGCAGATGGAAGGGGCCGTGGGCTGAGCCCGCGTCCACGCCGAACCCGAGAAAGATGACCGTGACTGCTGTTCCGAATGTCGCCGAAGCCGTGGAGGCGGGCGTCGAGTCCCACCTGCACCCCGTAGCTTCCTTCGACCTCGCCGACCACCCGGTGCCGAACGGCCGCGAGGAGGTCTGGCGGTTCACGCCGCTGCGCCGCCTGCGCGGAATCCTGGACGGCACCCCCAGCGACGCCCGCCTGGACTGGCACACCACGCTGCCCGAGGGCGTCGTGGTGCGCGAGATCAGCACCGACGACGCGACCGCGCTCGGCGTGCCCGCGCCGGTCGACCGCCCCTCGGCGCTCGCCGTGGCGCAGGCCGGGGGAGCGACCCTGGTCGAGGTGCCCGCCGGACGGGAGCTGCACGAGCCGGTGATCGTCGAGCTGGTCGGCACGGACGCGGACGCCCAGGTCTACGGGCAGGTCGTGTTCTCCATCGGCGCGCACGCCAGCGCCACGATCGTGCTGCGGCACAAGGGCTCGGCGCGCTACGCGTCCAGCGTCTCCGTGCTGGTGGGCGAGGGTGCCAACTTGGCTTTCGTCGGCCTGCAGGACTGGGCGGACGACGCCGTCCACGTCGGCCACGTCGGCATGCGGATCGGTCGGGACGCGCACGTGCGCACCGTCACCGCCAGCCTCGGCGGCGACCTGGTCCGCCTGGTCGAGACCACCGAGTACGACGGCCCCGGCGGCGAGCTGGAGCAGTTCGGCCTCTACTTCGTCGACGAGGGCCAGCACATCGAACACCGCCTGTTCGTCGACCACAACGCCCCGCACACCCGCAGCCGGGTGGACTACCGCGGCGCGCTGCAGGGCGAGGGTGCGCACTCGGTGTGGGTCGGCGACGTGCTGATCCGCACCGTGGCCGAGGGCATCAACACCTACGAGACCAACAAGAACCTCGTGCTCACCGACGGCTGCCGGGCCGACTCGGTGCCGAACCTCGAGATCGAGACCGGCGAGATCGAGGGCGCCGGCCACTCCTCGACCACGGGCCGCTTCGACGACGAGCAACTGTTCTACCTGCGCTCGCGCGGCATTCCCGAGGACGAGGCGCGCCGGCTCGTCGTGCACGGCTTCTTCGCCGACATCATCCGCCGGATCGGCGTGCCCGAGGTGGAGACCCGGCTGCTGGCCGCGGTCGAGCGGGAGCTCGAGATCATCGTCGGCCATGCGGAGGCGACCGAGTGAGTTTCGTCCGCGCCTGCGCCGTCGCCGAGGTGCCCGTCGGCTCGGCGATCCCGATCGACCTCGGTGGTGACGCCGAGGTCGCCGTGGTGAACACCGCCGACGGCTTCTTCGCCATCCGGGACGTGTGCAGCCACGCCGAGGTGCCGCTGTCCGACGGTGACGTGGACGGCTGCACGCTCGAGTGCTACATGCACGGCTCGCGGTTCGACCTGCGCACGGGGTTGCCGCTCGAATTGCCGGCGGTCGCGCCGGTGCCCGTCTACCCCGTCCGCGTGGACGACGGGAACGTGTTCATTGACCCAGAGAATCCGATCAGAATCCAGGAGCAGTAAGTTGTCCGAACTCCGCATCACCGACCTGCGGGTCGAGGTCGAGACCGAGAGCGGCCCGAAGGAGATCCTGAAGGGCGTCAACCTCACCGTCCGCAGCGGCGAGGTGCACGCCATCATGGGCCCGAACGGCTCCGGGAAGTCCACCCTGGCCTACTCCATCGCCGGCCACCCGAAGTACACCATCACCGGTGGCTCGGTGACCCTGGACGGCACCGAGCTCACCCACCTCACGGTGGACGAGCGCGCCCGGGCCGGCCTGTTCCTGGCCATGCAGTACCCGATCGAGGTGCCCGGCGTGTCCGTCGCCAACTTCCTGCGCACCGCCAAGACCGCGCTGAGCGGCGAGGCGCCCAAGGTGCGCACCTGGGTGAAGGACGTCAACGCCGCGCTCGAGCGGATCGGGCTGGACGGCACCTTCGCGGGCCGTTCGCTGAACGAGGGCTTCTCCGGCGGTGAGAAGAAGCGCAATGAGATCGCCCAGCTGGAGCTGCTCAACCCGAAGTTCGCGATCCTCGACGAGACCGACTCCGGCCTGGACATCGACGCGCTGCGGATCGTCTCCGAGGGCGTGAACCGGTACACCGCGCAGGGCGATCGCGGCCTGCTGCTGATCACGCACTACACGCGGATCCTGAACTACATCAAGCCCGACTTCGTGCACGTGTTCGT
>JBDHZJ010000242.1:0-4611 GCA_039811825.1 Propionicimonas sp. | reverse complement strand
CGGACGCGGATCCACCCGAACCCGGTGGGCGTTGCCCCACAGCGAGCGCCGGCGTTCACCCGTCCGGGCCGGTGACGTCACCGTCCCTAGTTCCACAGGAGAAACCACACACGTGGCTGTCAAGATTCGTCTCAAGCGGCTCGGCAAGATCCGCTCCCCGCACTACCGCATCGTCGTCATGGACGCCCGCACCAAGCGGGACGGCCGTGCCATCGAGGAGATCGGCCTCTACCACCCGAAGAACGACCCGTCGGTGATCAGGGTCGACTCCGAGCGCGCCCAGTACTGGCTCGGCGTCGGCGCCCAGCCGACCGAGGCCGTCGTCGCCCTGCTCAAGCGCACCGGTGACTGGCAGAAGTTCAGCGGCGACACCACCCCGGTGGGCGTCGACCCGCAGCCGGAACCGAAGGACAAGGTGGCCCTGTTCAACGCCGCCCTGGCCGAGGCCGACAGCGAGCCGGCCACCTCCGCGATCTCGAAGTCGTCGAAGAAGAAGGCCGAGGCGGACGCCGAGGCCGAGGCCGCGGTCGAGGCGGAAGCCCCGGCCGAGGCTGAAGAGGCCTGATCGTGCTCGCCGACGCGCTGGAACACCTGGTCCGTGGCCTGGTGCCCAACCCGGACGACGTCCGGGTGCGCGAATCCGATCGCGGCCGGATCCGCACCCTCGAGGTGCGGGTCCATCCCGAGGACATCGGCAAGGTCATCGGACGGCAGGGTCGTACGGCCGGCGCCCTGCGCACGGTGATCGCCGCGCTGGCCGGACGCGAGCAGGTGCGGGTCGACTTCGTCGACGTCGACCGCCGGCCGCGCCGCCGCTGAGCAACACCCGTCCTTCCGCCCCGTCCGCCGTCGCGGACGGGGCGGAAGCACATCCGAAGGAGGACGCGTGGCCGAGGTGGTGATCGTGGGCACCGTTGGTCGCGCCCACGGCCTGCGCGGGCAGGTCACCGTGCGTCCGCGCACCGATTCCGTCGAGGACCGCTTCGCCGCGGGCGCCACGCTCACCGCCGACGGACGCGCGCTCACCGTCACCGGGCACTCCTGGCAGCAGGGCCGGCTCGTGGTGGGCTTCGCCGGCGTCGGCGACCGCACCGCGGCCGAGGCCCTGCGCGGGCTGGACC
Source organism: Propionicimonas sp. (assembly GCA_039811825.1). Lineage (GTDB taxonomy): Bacteria > Actinomycetota > Actinomycetes > Propionibacteriales > Propionibacteriaceae > Propionicimonas. Next base: position 3,490 of record JBDHZJ010000242.1, on the reverse strand, counting down.
TCTGGGCGGACGGCCCGGCCGAGGCGATCGATGACGACGAGTTCCACGACACCGAGCTGATCGGGCTCGTCGCCCTGGACCCGTCCGGCGCGCGGCTCGGCGAGGTGGTCGCCGTGCAGCACCACCCGGCGCAGGACCTGCTGGTTGTCCGTACGTCCTCGGGCGAGCGGTTGGTGCCGTTCGTGGCAGAACTGGTGCCCGAGGTCGACCCGGCGGCCGGACGCGTCGTGATCGACCCGATCCCGGGCCTGCTCGACGAGGTGCCCGATGCGGATTGACGTGGTCAGCATCTTTCCCGACTACTTCGCGCCGCTGGCGCTCTCGCTGGTCGGCAAGGCCGTCGAGTCAGGGATCGTGAGCCTCGGCGTCCACGACCTGCGGCACTGGACGCACGACCGCCACCGCACCGTCGACGACACCCCGTACGGCGGCGGCGCCGGCATGGTGATGAAGCCCGAGCCGTGGGGCGAGGCGCTGGACGAACTCGTGCCCGGGAACGGGCCCGCCCCGCTGCTGGTCGTGCCGACGCCCGCCGGCGTCCCGTTCAGCCAGGCGCTCGCCCACGACCTCGCCGGCCGCGAGTGGCTGCTGTTCGCCTGCGGACGCTACGAGGGCATCGACGCCCGCGTGGTCGAGCACGCGGCCACCCGGATGGACGTGCTCGAGGTGAGCCTGGGCGACTACGTGCTGAACGGGGGAGAGGTGGCTGCGCTGGCGATCACCGAGGCGGTCGTGCGGCTGCTGCCGGGCGTCCTCGGCAATCCGGAGTCACTGGTCGAGGAGTCCCACGGCTCCGAACTGGAAGGGCTGCTGGAGTACCCCGTGTACACCAAGCCCGCGAGCTGGCGGGGACTGGAGGTGCCGCCGGTGCTGCTCTCCGGGCACCACGGCCAGGTCGCGGAATGGCGGCTGGCGCAGGCCAGGGCGCGCACCGCCGAGCGGCGACCGGACCTCCTCGACGGCCGCAATTAGGCAACGTCCTCCTTGCCCAAATCTGCTGAACCGCCGTCCCGTCCAGTCCCTGTCCGAACTCTGAGACCCGCCGTGCCGGAAAGGGGGCTGGTGGCGGAAGGACGTGCCGATCCTCACTAGTGTGTGGCTGTGGCGACAACGACTCTTACCCCTCATCAGAGAGCTGTCCGATCAACCGTCGCGCTGAAGGCCCTGATGGCCGTCACCGGGTTGATCCTGATCGCGTTCCTTCTGATGCACATGTTCGGCAACCTCAAGATGTTCATCGGGCCCGAATCCTTCAACCACTACGCAGAGTGGCTGAAGGGGCAGACCGCGGACGGTGGCATCCTCTACCCGATCCTGCCCGCGGGCTGGTTCATCTGGGTCTTCCGTGCGGTGCTGCTGGCAGCCGTCGTGCTGCACATGTACTCCGCGATCACCCTGTGGAACCGCGCGCTGGCGGCGAATCCCTCGACGTACGAGGCGAAGCGCAAGCTGGCGCAGACCTACTCGGCGCGCACCATGCGCTGGGGCGGCGTCATCCTCGCCGGCATCCTGATCTTCCACCTGCTGCAGTTCACCGTCCACGCCACCCTGATCGCCGGGCCGTTCAAGGACAGCCCCTACGACATGGTGATCGGTGAGTTCCAGATCTGGTGGATGGTGCTCGTCTACGCGATCTGGATGGTCACGGTGTGCATGCACATCCGGCACGGCTTCTGGAGCGCGTTCGCCACGCTCGGCGCCAACACCAGCGCCACGGCCCGCGCCATCCTGAACGGCTGCGCCTGGGCGATCGCGCTCATCCTCTACATCGGCTTCATGGTCATGCCGGTGTCGGTGCTCTTCGGATGGATTGGTGCATGATGACGACGACGACGAAACCCGCGGCCAGGACCGCGAAGCCCCTGCCCGGCGCCGACTTCTTCACCCTCGGTGCGGACATCGCCGACACCAAGGCGCCCGGTGGCCCGATCGACAAGAAGTGGAGCACTCGCCAGTTCGAGGCGAAGCTGGTCAACCCGGCCAACCGCCGCAAGCTGACCGTGATCATCGTCGGCACCGGCCTGGCCGGTGGCGCGGCGGCCGCCAGCCTCGGCGAGGCCGGCTACAACGTGCTGAACTTCTGCTACCAGGACAGCCCGCGGCGGGCCCACTCGATCGCCGCTCAGGGCGGCATCAACGCGGCCAAGAACTACCGCAACGACAACGACTCGACCTACCGGCTGTTCTACGACACGGTCAAGGGCGGCGACTACCGCGCCCGCGAGACCAACGTCTACCGGCTCGCCGAGGTCAGTGCGAACATCATCGACCAGTGCGTCGCGCAGGGCGTCCCGTTCGCCCGTGAGTACGGCGGCCTGCTCGACAACCGCTCCTTCGGCGGCGTCCAGGTGCAGCGCACCTTCTACGCCCGCGGCCAGACCGGCCAGCAGCTGCTGATCGGTGCCTACCAGGCGCTGGAGCGCCAGGTGGCGGCCGGGACGGTGCAGATGTACAACCGGCACGAGATGCTCGAACTGATCGTGGCGGACGGTCGCGCCCGCGGCATCGTCACCCGCGACATGGTCACCGGCGAGATCGAGAGCTGGACGGCCGACGCGGTCGTGCTCGCCACCGGCGGCTACGGCAACGTGTTCTTCCTGTCCACCAACGCCATGGGCTGCAACGTGACCGCCAGCTGGCGGGCGCACCGCAAGGGCGCCTACTTCGGCAACCCCTGCTACACGCAGATCCACCCGACCTGCATCCCGGTGCACGGCGAGACGCAGTCGAAGCTGACCCTGATGTCGGAGTCGCTGCGCAACGACGGCCGGATCTGGGTGCCCAAGAAGGCCGAGGACTGCGACAAGGATCCCCGTCAGATCCCCGAGGAGGACCGCGACTACTACCTGGAGCGGATCTACCCGGCGTTCGGCAACCTGGTGCCGCGTGACATCGCGTCCCGCCAGGCCAAGAACATGTGCGACGAGGGACGCGGCGTCGGCCCGGCGGTCAGGGAGTTCGACCACGAGGGCAACGAGCGGATGGTGCGGCGCGGGGTGTACCTCGACTTCGCCGAGGCCATCGGCCGGCTGGGTGCGGACGGAGTGGCTGCCCGCTACGGCAACCTCTTCGACATGTACGCCCAGATCACCGGCGAGAACCCGTACGAGACCCCGATGCGGATCTACCCGGCCGTGCACTACACGATGGGTGGGCTGTGGGTCGACTACGACCTGTCCAGCAACATCCCCGGCCTGTACGTGACCGGTGAGGCGAACTTCTCCGACCACGGAGCGAACCGCCTGGGTGCCTCGGCCCTGATGCAGGGCCTGGCCGACGGCTACTTCGTCCTGCCCAACACGATCAACGACTACCTGGCCGCCGCGCCGTACGAGAAGCTCGACGCGACGCACCCCGCCGTGGCCGAGGCCGTCGACGAGGTGAAGGGCCGGGTCGAGAAGCTGCTCGCGGTGCAGGGCACCCGCACGGTCGACTCCTTCCACAAGGAACTCGGCCACATCATGTGGGAGTACTGCGGCATGGAGCGCAC
>JBDHZJ010000241.1:0-4631 GCA_039811825.1 Propionicimonas sp. | reverse complement strand
TCCTCAGCCGCCAGCGCAGCTTCCATCTGGTCGAGGAGCCGCTGCTCCTCTTCCGAGAGCGCCATGGCTGCCTCCCTGCTCGAGCCGTCCGTTCCGGACAGGGCCAGTTTAGGCGCGCGCGGGCCTTTTCGGAACTGGGGCGTATCTCTCAGCCCTGATCGTGCTTCGGTGCACCCGGCACGCCCGCTCGCTGCGTTGTCATCCTCGGCGATAGGCCCACTATCGACTCGTCTTCCGCCTTGCGATCGGACGCACCGGGCACATCCTCGCGAGACGACCGGGGTTGAGAGACACGCCCTGGACCGGTGAGGACCGCCCGTCGCACCGCCTTGGGGCCGAACCGCCGGATCACGCTGTCGGCGGCTCGTTCGGCGTCGCGCCAGCCGTGGTCGGGCGCGTCCAGGGTCGGCTGCAGGCACACCACGGCCCGATCCGCGAGGCCGGTGACCCGCACACCCACCCGGCGGACCTCTGTGCGCGGTGTCCGCAGTTGTGCGTACAGCCGCCTCGCCGCCGCGTAGATCTCGTCGGTGACGTCGGTGGGGGCGGGCAGCGTGAGCGCCCGTGACGCGGTGACGAAGTCCGCGTAGCGCAGGGTGAGCGTCACCGTGCGGCCGAGCACACCGGCGGCCCGCATCCGCGAGGCGACCTTCACCACCACCCGCAGCAGTTCGGCCAGCACCCCGGCGTCGTCGGCCAGGTCGTGGCCGAAGGTCTCCTGGCAGCCCACCCCCCGCTCGCCCGGCTTCGCGACCACCCGGCTGCTGTCGCGGCCCCAGGCGAGGTCGTGCAGCAGCGCGCCAGCGCGCAGCCCGAACTGGCGCTGCAGGGCGCCGCGCGGCAGTGCCGCCAGGTCGGCCACGGTGCGCACCCCCAGCGGACGCAGCTTCGCCGCAGTGCTGTCCCCCACCCCGACGAGGTGCTCCACGGGCTGCGGGTGCAGGAAGCCCACCACCTCGGCGGGCAGCACCTCGAGCAGCCCGTCGGGCTTGGCGGAGTTCGTCGCCATCTTGGCCACGAGCCGGTTCGGCCCGATCCCGACCGAACAGGCGATGCCCTGCTCGTCGTGGATGATCGCGCGCAGGCGTTCTCCGACCAGGGTGGGCGGCCCGACGGTGCGTTCGGCACCGGTCAGGTCGAGGTACGCCTCGTCGATCGACGCGCTCTCCACCCGGGCGGTGAAGGTCTCCAGGATGGCCACGATGCCCGCGCTGACCTCGGAGTAGGCGTCGAAGTCCGGTGGCGCGCAGACCGCGTGCGGGCACAGCCGGCGCGCCTGCGTCGACGACATGCCGCCGCGGACGCCGTACGCGCGCGCCGGGTAGTTGGCCGAGAGCACCACGCCGCGCCGGGCACCACCGACCCACATCGGCACGTCCCGCCACTCGGGGTGGCGGCGGAGTTCGACGGACGCGTAGAAGGCGTCCATGTCGACGCACATCACCACCCGCGGGGCGTCGGCGTCCCGGCCCGCGCTCATCCGGCCTCCGAGCCCCGCGCGTCCGGTCGCGCCGCAGCGGCCAGTCGGCGCGACACGGCGTCGTGGAAGGCCCTCGCGTCCCGGACGAGGTCGTCGGCCTCGCGATGCGTGACGATCGTGGTGGCGCCCGCGGCGACCGCCTGCCGCTTCACCTGGCCGGCCGCGAAGAACCCGGCCCATTCCGAGAACTCCGGCGCCACCTCGCCGACCAGCTGCCACACGTTGCGCAGCCGCCCCCTCGTCGTGGCGTGCGCCCGGGCGCCGAGGACGGTGGCCGCCACCCGCAGTGCGGCCAGGTGGGCGAGCAGGTAGCGCTCGGCCGCCGCCTCGGCGAGCTCGGCGCCGAGCAGGGCGTCCCTGGCCCGGTCGAGCCCGTCGTCGCCCATGCCGCTCTCCTCCCCAGCTGACTGCTCGACGCTGACTGCTTGACGCTGACTGCTCGACCCCGGCGCGGACGCCCCGGCGACCTGCCGGGAGCGGGGGTCGAGTCCACTCCCGGCGGGCGCTGGGGACGTCGGCACCGGGGCCGTTCCGGACGGCGTGAGGGCCGCCGGCTCGCGAGCTTCCCCTTCTCGCGTTATCGAACATTCATTCGAATGATCACCATCATAGGCCCCGCCTCCGACAGTCCGTCAAGGCCCTGTCGGGTCGGTCCGGAGGACGCGGCTACGATTTCTGCATGGACGTGGTGGCGCTGACCTTCGCCGGCGGGTGGGCGAGCGGCATCAACGCGTACGCCACCGTCTTCCTGCTGGGCATGATCGGCCGGCTCGGCGGCGTGCAGGGCATCCCCGAGGGGTTCCAGCGCACCGACGTCCTCGTGATCATGGGCATCCTCGCCGTGGTCGAGTTCTTCGCCGACAAGATCCCCTACCTCGACACCGCGTGGGACGCCGTCTCCACGTTCATCCGTCCGGTCGCGGGCGCCCTGATCGGAGCGCTGCTCGCGGGCGCCAGCGGCGATCTGCTGCCGATGACGATGGGCGCGCTCGGCGGCGCCACGGCACTGGTCAGCCACGCGGCCAAGTCCGGCGTCCGGCTGGCCGTGAACACCTCACCCGAGCCGTTCAGCAACGTCGGCGCGTCGCTCGCCGGCGATGTGGCCCTGGTCACGGTCGTCTCGCTGGCGGTCGCCTACCCCGTGCAGGCCGCGGTGGTCGCGGCCGTCATCCTGATCGCAACGATCGCGCTGGCCATCCTCCTGCTGGCCCAGATCCGGAAGGGCCTGGTCGCGTTCCGCGGCTGGCTGGCCAGCCGTTGATCGCGATCGTCGGCAGCGGCCTGGCCGGGCTCGCCGCCGCGGCCCGGCTCGCCCGGGTGGGCCATGACGTGGTCGTGTTCGAGCGCGAGCCACTGCTCGGCGCCGGCACCGGGGTGTCCTCCGAACCCGGAGGGACCGTCCTCTGCCTGCCCGCCGCCTGGCGCGACCTGTTCCGCAAGTCCGGGCGCGCGCTGGACGCCGAACTCTCCCGCGCGGGCCTGCGCCTCGCGCCGGCACCGCCGCGGGAGTACCGCCTCCCCGACGGATCCGTGCTCGCACTGCCCAGCGACCGGGGCGAGCAGTGGACGGTGCTCGAGGCCGGGTACGGGCAGGCGACCGCGGTCGCCTGGCGCGACCTGGTCGACGGGCTCGACGACGCCTGGCTGGTGTTGCGCCGGCTGGGCCTGGAGGCGGAGTTCACCGGCCGGCTCGACGCCGCCGACCGGGCGGTGCTGCGGCCCCGGCGGAGCCTGGCCGCCCTGGCCGACCAGGTGCCCGCGCTCGCCGAGGTCGTGCTGGACGTGGCGGCGCGGCTCGGGCAGGACCCCCGGCAGGCACCCGGCTGGCACGCCGCGCGACTGGCGGTGGAACGGACCTTCGGCCGCTGGCAGCTCGTGGACGCGGCCGGCTCCCCGCGCCCGGCGGACGCGCTGGTGCCGCTGCTGGCCGACCGGCTGGCCGCCCGCGGGGTGGAGGTGCGCACGGACACCGAGGTGTCGGGGATCCGGCCGGCCGAGGGCGGCGGCCACGAGCTGTGGACGAGCGCCGGCGCGGTCCGGGTCGACGCCGTGATCAGCACCGTCGACCCGTTCACGCACGCGGACCTGACCAGGGAACGGGCCGACGTCCGGATCGCGCGGCACCTTCGGCGCTCGCCGTCGGGCGGCCCGCGCTGGGCGTCCTGGCGCACCCTGCTCGACCTGCCGCCGCTGCAGCCGGCGCGGCCAGGGGTGCTGGTCGCCTCGGCCTGGTCCCCCGGCGGGCCGGACGCCTGGGCGCAACTGCTCACCGGGGCGCTGGCCGCCTACCGGACGCACGAGGACCTGACCGGCGAGGACATGCGCCCCACCAACAAGGCGTACCGGGCCGGTCCGATCAGGCGAGAACGGTGATCTCGACCTCGACGAACAGGTCCGAGGACTGCGAACCGGAGTAGACCCCCTTCAGCGGGGTCACGTCGAAGTAGTCCCGGCCCACGCCGACCTCCACATGGAAGTCGCCGGGCGCGGTGTCGTTGGTCGGGTCGAGGCCCACCCAGGCACCGTCCCAGTACTGCAGCCAGGCGTGCGACTCCCCCGTCCGGGCCTCGCCCACCTCCGCGGTGGCGTTCGGCATCACGTAGCCCGAGACGTAGCGGGCCGGGACGCCGACGCTGCGCAGGGCGCCGAGGCCGAGGTGGACCAGGTCCTGGCAGACCCCGGCCCGCGCGTCCCAGACGCTCGTGGCCCGGGTGTGCACCTCGGTCGAGCCCGGCTCGTAGGCGACCCGCTCGCGGATCCGGTGGACGATCGCGTGCACCGCGTCGGCCGGCCGCTCGTGCTCCTTCGCCGCCTCCGCGGCGAACCGGCCCAGCTCGGCGGGTGGCTCGACGTGGTCGGAGCCGGCCAGGAACTCGACCTGCTGGTCGCGGAACTGCGGCTCGGCCAGTTCCGCCCAGGTGATCCCGGGGCCGACGGCGAGCCGGTCGCCGACGTCGACGGTCGAGGTGGCGACCACGTCCATCTGGCTGTGCGGCTCGGCGATCTCGAACGCGGTCACCGGGGTGCCCCAGTAGTCGACGAAGGAGTGCGACCAGGCCATCGGCGTGATGTCCATCCGGGTGGCGAGGACGAACTGCTCGCGCGTGGCGCGCGGGGTCATCCGTGCTTCATTGTGGGACGCGCTGACCAG
>JBDHZJ010000240.1:0-4635 GCA_039811825.1 Propionicimonas sp. | reverse complement strand
GAGCGCAGCGGCACCGCCACCGACGCGAACCCCGCGGTGACCTCGGAGTCCTCCTCGGCCCAGCCGCGGCGCCGGGTCGCGGCCAGCAGCGTGCGCAGGTCGGCCAGTGACTGCGGGCCGGCGTCCGTCCGCCGCACCAGCCCGGCCCCGGACGGGTAGAGCGCCCGCACCTGGGCCTTCGGCAGCTCGGCCAGGATGGCCCGCCCGGTCGCGGTGAGGTGTGCGGGCAACCGGACGCCCACGTCGGTGACCAGCCGCGCCCTGCCCGCGGCCCGCTCCTCCACCAGGTAGACCACGTCGGAGCCGAGCAGCACCGCCAGGTGGGCGGACAGCCCCAGCGTGTCGACCAGACGGGCGATCGGCAGCCGGGCCAGCCGGGTCAGGGGCGCCTGCCGGGTGTAGCCCTGGCCCACCTCCCACGCGGCCACGCCCACCCCCCAGCGCTGGTCGTCCGGGTAGTGCACCACGAACGACTGTGCCGCCATCGCGTGCAACAGGTGGTAGGTGGTCGAGCGGGGCAGCCCGACCTCCTGCGCGATCCGGGCCGCGGGCACCGGATTGGTGCGCTGGGAGAGGAAGCGCAGCACCTGCAGTGCGGCGGTGGCGGACGGGACGGGACGCGGCATGCACCAAGTCTCGCATCCGAGACAGCGGCCCGTCCCGACCCGTCCGCCCGGGATCGCGCGATGGCTTCAATGAGGGCATGGCCGAGATCGAGGTGGGTACCGCGGGAGTGAGCCGCGCCGAGGTGGTGGCGGTCGCCCGCCAGGGCGCGCGCGTGCGACTGGCGGCGGGGGCCGAGACCGCCATCGATGCCGCCCGCCATTACATCGATGCGCTCGCCTCCGCCGGCGACGGCGTCTACGGGGTGTCGACCGGGTTCGGAGCGCTCGCCACCCGCAGCATCCCGGCGTCCGAGCGGGCCCGGCTGCAGCGCAGCCTGATCCGCTCCCACGCCGCCGGCAACGGCCCGGTCGTGGAGGACGAGGTGGTGCGGGCGATGCTGCTGCTGCGGCTGAAGACCCTGGCCAGCGGGCACTCCGGCGTCCGGCTCTCGACCGCCCGGGCGTACGCGGCCCTGCTCGACTCCGGGCTGGTGCCGGTGGTGCACGAGTACGGCAGCCTGGGCTGCTCCGGCGACCTCGCTCCCCTCGCGCACTGCGCGCTGGCGCTGATCGGCGAGGGCGAGGTGCGCGACGACGGCGTCGTCCGGCCCGCCGCCGACGCGCTGGCCGACCACGGGCTCACGCCGGTGGAGCTCGCCGAGAAGGAGGGCCTGGCGCTGATCAACGGCACCGACGGCATGCTCGGCATGCTCGTGCTCGCGCTCGCCGACCTCGAGCAGTTGCTGGACGTCGCCGACCTCGCCGCGGCGATGAGCGTCGAGGGCCAGCTCGGCACCGACCGCACCTTCGCCGCCGAGCTGATGGCGCTGCGTCCGCAGGTGGGGCAGGGGGCGAGCGCGGCCAACCTGCGCCGGTTCCTCGCCGGCTCGCCGATCGTGGCCAGCCACCGGCACGGCGACGGGGTCGTGCAGGACGCCTACTCGCTGCGCTGCACGCCGCAGGTGCACGGGTCGCTGCGGGACGCCGTGGCCTACGCCGGCACGATCGCCGACCGCGAGCTGGCGTCCGCGATCGACAACCCGTCCGTGCTCGACGACGGCCGCGTGGAGTCGCACGGCAACTTCCACGGGGCTCCGGTTGCGCACGTGCTGGACTTCCTCGCGATCGGGGTCGCGGACGTCGCCGGCATCAGCGAGCGCCGCACCGACCGGTTCCTCGACGTGGCCCGCAACCGCGGCCTGCCGCCGTTCCTCGCCGACGACCCGGGCATCGACTCCGGGCTGATGATCGCCCAGTACACCCAGGCCGGCATCGTCTCCACGCTGAAGCGCCTCGCCGTCCCGGCCAGCGTCGACTCGATCCCGTCCAGCGCGCTGCAGGAGGACCACGTCTCGATGGGCTGGGCGGCCGCCCGCAAGCTGCGCACCGCCGTGGACGGGCTCGCCCGCGTCCTGGCCATCGAGGTGCTCACCGCCGCCCGCGGCATCGAGTTGCGGGCGCCGCTGCGTCCGTCCGCTGCCACCGGCGCGGCGATCGCCGCCCTGCGCGAGGTCGTCCCCGGGCCGGGCCCCGACCGCTTCCTGGCCCCGGAGATCGAGGCCGCCCACACCCTCGTCACGAACGGACGGCTGCTCGCCGCGGCCCTTCGTGACGCACCGCTCGTTCCCCGCGACGCTCCTCAGGGACCGTCGACGGGGTCCGTCGTCCCGGGCTCGACCCGGGATCTCACACCGGAGGAGAACCGATGAACCACGCCCCCGTCCGCGCCCCGCGCGGCACCACGATCTCCGCCCGGTCCTGGCAGACCGAGGCGCCGCTGCGGATGCTGATGAACAACCTCGACCCGGAGGTGGCCGAGCGTCCCGACGACCTGGTGGTCTACGGCGGCACCGGCCGGGCCGCGCGCTCCTGGGAGGCGTTCGAGGCGATCACCGCGACGCTGCGCGACCTGGCGTCCGACGAGACCCTGCTGGTGGCCTCCGGCAAGCCGGTCGGGGTGTTCCGGACGCACGAGTGGGCGCCGCGGGTGCTGATCGCCAACTCGAACCTGGTCGGCGACTGGGCCACCTGGCCCGAGTTCCGCAAGCTCGAGGCCAAGGGCCTGATCATGTACGGCCAGATGACCGCCGGCTCGTGGATCTACATCGGCACCCAGGGCATCCTGCAGGGCACCTACGAGACCTTCGGCGCGGTGGCCCGCAAGCGGTTCGGCGGCACGCTGGCCGGCACGCTCACCCTGACCGCTGGCTGCGGCGGCATGGGCGGGGCGCAGCCGCTCGCGGTGACGCTGAACGAGGGCGTCGTGCTGATCGTGGACGTCGACGAGGCCCGGCTGGCCCGGCGGGTCGACCACGGCTACCTCGACACCTACACCACCGACTACGCCGATGCCGTGGCGACGGTGCTGGCCGCGAAGGCCGAGCTGCGCCCGCTGTCGGTGGGGTTGGTCGGCAACGCCGCCGAAGTCTTCCCTCGTCTGCTGGCCGAGGGCGTGGCGGTGGACGTGGTCACCGACCAGACCTCCGCGCACGACCCGCTCAGCTACCTGCCGGTCGGGGTGTCGGTCGAGGAGTGGCACACGCTGGCCGCGGCCGACCCGGAGGGGTTCACCGAGCGCGCGCGGGCGTCGATGGCGAAGCACGTCGAGGCGATGGTCGGCTTCCTCGACCGCGGCGCAGAGGTGTTCGACTACGGCAACTCCCTGCGCGCGGAGGCCGAGCTCGGCGGGTACGACCGGGCGTTCGCGTTCCCGGGCTTCGTGCCGGCCTACATCCGTCCGCTGTTCTGCGAGGGCAAGGGCCCGTTCCGCTGGGCCGCGCTCTCCGGCGACCCGGCCGACATCGCCGCCACCGACCAGGCCATCCTCGAACTCTTCCCCGAGGACGAGCACCTGCGCCGCTGGATCACCGCCGCCGGCGAGAAGGTGCACTTCGAGGGCCTGCCCGCCCGGATCTGCTGGCTCGGCTACGGCGAACGCCACCTCGCGGGGCTGAAGTTCAACGAGCTGGTCGCCTCGGGGAAGATCTCGGCGCCGATCGTGATCGGCCGCGACCACCTGGACGCCGGCTCGGTCGCGTCCCCGTACCGCGAGACCGAGGCGATGGCCGACGGGTCGGACGCGATCGCGGACTGGCCGCTGCTGAACGCCCTGCTGAACACCGCCTCCGGCGCCACCTGGGTGTCGATCCACCACGGGGGCGGCGTCGGCATCGGCCGCTCCATCCACGCCGGGCAGGTCGTCGTCGCGGACGGCACCGGGCTCGCCGCGGAGAAGATCTCGCGGGTGCTGCTGAACGATCCGGGCACGGGCGTGATGCGGCACGTGGACGCCGGCTACGCCCGGGCGCGTGAGGTGGCCCGCGAGCGCGGCGTCCGGATCCCGATGCTGGAGGACTGACGTGGGCGCGAACGAACTGCTGGCCGAGATCGAGGCGGTCGGACGCACCTCCGGCGGCGGCTACACCCGGCTCGCCTGGGACGACCCCACGATGCAGCTGCGGGAGTGGTTCGCCGGCCAGGCGGCCGCGCTCGGGCTGGAGCTCACCGAGGACGGCAACGGCAACCAGGTCGCGTGGTGGGGCCACGGCCCGGACGCGCTGCTGGTGGGCTCGCACCTGGACTCGGTGCCCGAGGGCGGCCCGCTGGACGGCCCGCTCGGGGTGGCGTCCGCGCTGGCCGCGGTGGCGCGACTGAAGGAGTCGGGCTGGACACCGTCGCGTCCGCTGGCCGTGGTGAACTTCACCGACGAGGAGGGCGGGCGGTTCGGCGTGGCCTGCCTGGGCTCACGGCTGGCCACCGGCGCGATCACTCCGGACGCCGCGCTTGCCCTGCGCGACGACGCGGGCGACAGCCTCGCCGACGTGCTGCGCTCGCGCGGCCACGACCCGCGCGCGGCCGGGCCGTCCGGCTGGCTCTCCGACGTTAAGTACTACGTTGAGCTACACGTGGAGCAGGGCCGCTGGCTGGCCCCGCACGAGGAGGCCGTCGGCGTCGCGTCCGCGATCTGGCCGCACGGCCGCTACCGCTTCGAGTTCTGCGGCCAGGGCAACCACGCCGGCGCCACCGCGAT
>JBDHZJ010000239.1:0-4645 GCA_039811825.1 Propionicimonas sp. | reverse complement strand
CCGCTGGCGATCGTGTCCTGCGACAACCTGTCCGGCAACGGCGAGGCGCTCGCCCGCGTCGTGTACGACCTGGCCGTGGAGGTGGATGCCGCCCTGGTCGGCTGGATCGCGGCCAACGTCTGGTTCGGCACCACGATGGTCGACCGGATCACCCCGGCCACCACCGACGAGCACCGCACGGCTGTCCAGGGGGCCCTCGGGGTCGCCGACGCCGCCCCCGTCCCCACCGAGCCGTTCGCCGAGTGGGTGATCCAGGCCGAGTTCCCCGCCGGACGCCCCGACTGGGAGGCCGCCGGCGCCCGGATCGTGCCGGACGTCGAGCCGTTCGAGCGCCGCAAGCTGGCCCTGCTGAACGGGTCGCACTCGCTGCTGGCCTACGCGGCCACGATCGTCGGCCACGAGACCGTCGCCGACGCCATCACCGACCCGCGGTGCCGCGGCTGGGTGGAGCAGTGGTGGGACGAGGCCTGCGCGCACCTCCCGCTGCCCGAGGACGAGCTGGAGGCCTACCGCGAGGCGCTGATCGAGCGCTACCTCAACCCGAACATCCGGCACGCCCTGGCCCAGATCGCCTCCGACGGCTCGCTGAAGCTGCCGGTACGGATCGTGCCCACGCTGCGCGCCGAGCTCGCCGCCGGCCGGACGCCCCGGGGTGCCTGCCGCGCGGTCGCCGCCTGGGTGCTGCACCTGCGCGGCGCCGGCGCCCCGGTACGGGACGTGAACGGCGACGCCGTCCCGGCCCTCGCCGACGGCACCCTCGAGGAGACCGTGGCGAAGGTACTGGCCTTCCTCGTCCCCGAACTCGCCGAACGCGCGGATCTCCGCGAAGCTGTCCTCGACGAGGCCCGTGTCCTCGGGGAACTCGGCTGAGCCCGCCCAGACCACCCCGGCCGGGTCCACCGAAGGGCTGCCGGAACCGAGCCAGAAAGGCCACTCATGAAGATCCGCAGCGACGCCCGCTGGTCACTCGTCGTGCCCACCTCGATGGGAGTGCGGCTCGTCCCCGAGCAGCGGCAGCCGGTGCACACCACCGACCGCTTCCAGCTCCAGACGACCAGCGCCGAGACCAACGTCGCGTCCGTCCTGTCCTACCTCGGAGAACCCACGAAGGTGCTCACCGCGTTCGTGGCCGGGTCGCCGGTCGCCGCGTTCATCAAGGCCAACCTGCGCGCCCGCAACATGAGCTACGAGGGTCCGGAGCTGCCCCAGGGCGGCGCCTGGGGACTCCGCCACCAGTTCAACATCGCGGACGCCGGCTTCGGCGGACGCGCCCCCCGGGTCTGGAACGACCGGGCGGGCGAGGTGGGCCGCGAACTCAGCGTCGACCAGTTCGATCTGGACCGGCTGTTCGGGACGGAAGGGGTGAAAATCCTGCACCTGTCCGGGCTGATCGCCGCGCTGTCGCCGAAGACGTCGGTCTTCTGCCTCGAGCTGGCCCGGGCCGCCAAGGCGCACGGGACCGTGATCAGCATGGACATGAACTACCGCGCCTCGTTCTGGAAGGGCCGGGAGGAGGAGCTGGGCCAGGCATTCCGCGAACTCGCCGGCCTGTGCGACATCCTCTACGGCAACGAGGAGGACTTCCAGCTGTGCCTGGGGATCCAGGGCCCGGAGGCCGGCGGTGAGGACATCGAGGCCAAGATCGAGTCGTTCACCGAGATGATCGGGCGGATCCGGCAGGCCTACCCCGGCGCGAGTTGGATCGGCACGTCCCTGCGCGAGGTCGTCTCGGCGAACCAGCACCGCTGGGGCATGATCCTGTCCCACGGGGACGAGTTCGCCGTCCTGCCCCTGCGCGACATCGATGTGCTCGACCGCATCGGCGGTGGCGACAGCTCGGTCGGCGGTGTGCTGTACGGCATCCTGCAGGGCTGGGACGTCGAGCGCTGCGCCCAGTTCGGCTGGGCGGCGGGCGCGATGGCGGCCACGTCCGTCACCGACTACGCCGCACCGGCCGACGAGGACCAGGTCTGGGCCATCTGGCAGGGCAACGCGCGCGTGCAGCGCTGACGCCGACCACTGACCGACGCTGACCGGACCCACCGCTCCCCCGGGCGGCGTGCACCGCGGCGCGCCCGCGGACTTCCCCGGCGGGGGCCACGCAGGCGGCGTCGCACTCCGCTCTCCGACGGCTGCCGGCGCCCGGGTCGTGAGTCGACTTGCACTCTGGATGTTGCCAGGGAGCCCGCAGAGCGCTTCATCAGCACATCGAGAGTGCAAATCCGCTCGCCGGCGCGGCGGCCGGTGGCCGTTCGCCTTTGAAGGCCCGCGTGTGATTGCCAACTCCTGGTTGCCTGGTCCACCTCGACCTCGATACCGGAAGATCCTTCGGACGTTCACCAAGTAGTCGAAGCGGAACATCCGCTCATCATCGGCGAGGTTCGCAAATCGTTGGTGACGGGCAGGCGGCGGTCTAGTAGCGATGCTGGATGAGTGCCCGGAACGCGTCCGCAGACTCGGCTAAGTCGACGCGGGGCCATCCCGACTGTTCCGTGTGGCCGGTCCAGCTGAGGTGAACGAGGGCGGCGGTGTCGTCGCTGGTCACCATCCCGAGCGCACGAAGGCTTCTGCCGCGAGTTCGGCGATCGGTTTCGGTATCGGCGGGTTGGGTCAGTTCTTCCCGAACCGCTGTTGGGCGGCCTGGCGGGTGGTGTCGAGTGCGGCGGCAATGATCGTCCAGGAGTCGCCGGCCTCGCGGGCGGCCTTCACGGCATCACGGAGTTCGGCCTCGGCGTCGGTGATGTGTTGACGGGCGGCGAGGATGCGCCGGAACGGCACCGCGTCACGGGCAGGGTGAACGGCCGGGTCGAGGGTGTCGAGTCCGGTGGTGTCGGGGCTGGTCTTGATGCTCATCTGGTCACCTCATCTCAGGTAGTCGTAGAACTTCGGGCGGAGTAGGTCGGCGTGAATGATCCGGGTCGGTGAACCCGCAGGTACCGCGACCATCTCCAGGAGCCGGCCGCGCCGGTCGGCGCCGATGACCAGCAGCCGCTCCTCGCCTTCGTAGTCGTACTCGACAAGGCGGATGGCGTGGAGCCAGGCGTGCTGGATGTCAGCGTCCTCGACCCCGTGCTTGCGCGCGGAGCCGCGGATCTCCATACGTCAAGACTAGCTTGACACCCAACCTGAATGTCAAGACCGCCTTGACGCACGATCCTGCCGCAGACCTCGCGGTCGATCGTGCCGAGCCGGGTGCATTCGACGGATACCCACGCCCTCTCATGGCTCTGGAACTGGATCCAGAAAGCCCTCTCGAAGGCCGAACTCCAGGAGCAGCTGATCGCGTGCGTCACTCGGTGGCCAGCTCGCCATAAGCACGCCGAGCGTATTTAGCGATGCGGCGGCACGCTCAATGCGTCCCTCAACCTCGGCGGAACGCTCACCCGACACCACTCGCACGCAGCCGTCGTTGACGCGATCCAGGAGGCAGCGCGCCCAGTCGGCCGCAGTCGCGCCACCCGCATCCTCGCCCCCACCGCCGAGCACCTGCATGAAGGTCCGCCGAGCCTCCAAGAGCCCCGGCAACCCGCCGACGCTCTAGGCCACGATGGCATGCCTCACCGACCTCAGGTGCCAAGCTGCCGTTGGCAACCACCGCGAGTACAACGAGGAACACCAGCGCGACTGCAACCATCCAGATGGAGGATTCCCAGCCCGGCTGAAGAAGTACCTTCAGCGACCAGAGCAGAACGAGAACGAACGCCGAAGCCTGCAGGCCCAACTGGCGAAGGACTCTTCCGGACGCGGTCGACACCGGGGAACCATGGGACGTCACCGTGCCTGGCTCACGAGCGCTCCGACGGTCGCCTCGTCTACGACCTCCAGACCCGGCCGGCGAGATCCAGTTCGCAGCCCTCCCCGGAAGCTGGGTCTGATCAGGACTGGCCGTCCACCCAACGCACGGATCTACCGAAGGTGATCGGAAGTTCAGACGGCTCGGAATGGTTCGATTCGGTCCAGGCTGTTGCCGAGGTGGTCCTTCTCGATCTCGAGGTCGTAGCGGGTCTGGAGGTTGAGCCAGAACCGGTCGCTGGTACCGAAGTAGCGGGCCAGTCGCAACGCGGTGTCGGCGGTGATGCGGCGCTTGCCGTGGACGATCTCGTTGATCCGTCGCGGCGGCACGCCGATCGCGACCGCGAGCCGGTTCTGGCTGACCCGGAGGGGCTCAAGGAACTCCTCCATCAGGATCTCGCCGGGATGGATCGGGGCAATGGTCGTCATGGCTGGCACCTCCTCAGTGGTAGTCGACGATCTCGACGTCGGTGGATCCGGCGTCGCTCCAGGTGAAGCAGATCCGCCACTCCTGGTTGATCCGGATGCTGTGCTGGCCGACCCGATCCCCCCGGAGGGCTTCGAGCCGGTTGCCCGGCGGCACCCGGAGATCGTCCAGGGTCTCTGCGGCGTCCAGCATCACCAGCTTGCGCAGGGCGACTCGTTCGATCCGCGGGTCGATGGTCTTGACTCGTTGTCGTGACCAGAGTCGCTCGGTTGCAGCGTCCCGAAACGACCTGATCACTCACCCACTATAACGCACCGCGTTATACCGGTCACGCCGCAGCCCCGTTCCGGCCCGCGGGTGCGGCACCAGCCGTAGTCTGAGGGCGTGTCGGAGCAGCGCAGCACGCCGGTCACCATCTACGACGTC
>JBDHZJ010000238.1:0-4649 GCA_039811825.1 Propionicimonas sp. | reverse complement strand
GCGGGTCGGGATCGTCGGCGAGATCCTGGTGAAGTTCCACCCGGACGCCAACAACCACGTGGTCGACGTGGTCGAGGGCGAGGACTGCGAGGCGGTGCTGCCCGGCATCCTGCAGTTCTTCCTGATGCCGCTGTACTCCTCGCAGTTCCAGTTCGAGACGATGGGCATCGGGCCGCGCTCGCACCACTTCAAGCGGATGGCGCTGTGGCTGATCGAGAAGTTCCAACAGCCGGTGGTGACCGCGCTGGCCAGGACCAACGGCAAGTTCGACGTGCCGCCGAAGATGGCCGACCTCGCGAAGAAGGCGGACGGGGTCATCTCGATCGGCACCCGCGCGGGCGAGGGCTGGCTGCTCACCGCGGAGATGGTCGAGCTGATCGAGCTCGGAGCGCCGAACATCATCTGCGCGCAGCCGTTCGCGTGCCTGCCGAACCACGTGGTTGGCAAGGGGATGTTCGCGGAGTTGCGGCGCCGCCACCCCGAGGCGAACGTCGTCAGCGTGGACTACGACCCGGGCGCGTCCGCGACGAACCAGCTGAACCGGATCAAGCTGATGGTCGCGACCGCCCACAAGCGGCACGCCGCGTCCGGCGGGTTCCGGCTGGAGGAGACCCACGAGGCGCAGGCTCCGCGCGCGCTCCCGATCGTCCCGGTCTCCCCCGTGGACGCCTGGGAGGACGCCCTCAAGCGCTCCTGACCGGACCGGGTCGGGGACGGTTCCTTACTCGGTCCACTCGGGCTGACGGGGCTCAGTCGACGCCCATGAACATGTAGACGGTGCGGACACGGCCGTCCTCATCGCGGAACACGACGTCGACGCCGCGGCCCACGGCCGTGCCGTCCGGGGCGCGCATCGACCAGCGCAGCAGGGCCGCGTCGCCGGCCTCCGCGTGCTGGTCATAGGTGAAGGACATGCCCCGGCCGTCGATGTTCTCGTCGTGGACACGCGTGGTGTGGGCGTCGATCGCGTCCACTCCTTCGACGACGAGCCCGATCGGCGAGATCACGAGCCGGCCGTCCGGCGCCCAGAGCTCGTCAATCGCGGTGCGGCGGCGGGCGGGATCGGGGTCAGCCCAGGTCTGCAGGTAGTCACGGGCCAGATCGGTGAGGTCTGCGCTGGTCATCATGGTTCCTCTCGTTTGTTGACACTGTCAGCTTACGTCGTTTGTTGACAATGTCAACAGCGGCTCTAGGATCAGTCCATGAGCCCTCGGAACCCCGAACCGACCCGCACTGCGATCGTGGCGGCCGCGAGCACGCTGCTGGAGGCGGGCGGCCCTGATGCGGTCACACTGCGGTCGGTGGGCTCCGCGGCCGGGGTGTCCCGGTCGGCGCCCTACCGGCACTTCACGGACAAGTCCGACCTGTTGGCCGCCCTCGCCGCCCGCTCGCTGGGCCAGCTGGCGGAGCGGATCCGCCGCGCGTCGGCGGCGCCGTCCGACCCGGCGTCCCGGCTGCACGCCGGCTGCGCCGCCTACCTCGACCACGTGATCGAGCAGCCACAGCACTACCAGCTCGTGTTCGGCGGCAGCCCACTCACCGCGTCGACGCCCGAACTGGAGTCGGCCGCCGACGACGGCATGGCCGCGCTGCGCGAGCTCGTCCAGCAGGCGCAGGCCGACGGCGAGCTCGGGCCCGGGGCGCCGCGCGAGCTCGCCACCGTGCTGTGGGTCTTCCTGCACGGACTCGCCCAGCTGCAGATCAGCGGCCACCTGCACGAGCCGCGCACCGTGGACGGCGACGTCCGCCTGGACGACCTGCTCTCGCTCGGGCTGGCCGCGCTGCGTCCCTGAAGGTGGACCGAGTGAGGAACCGTCCCCCACTCGGTCCGGGGCGATCAGGTCGGCGGGGGTGGACCAAGTAAGGAACCGTCCCCGACTCGGTCCAGGGCGATCAGGCCGGCGGCGACACCGTTCAGGGTGCCCGCGACGACGTCGGACGGGTAGTGCAGGCCCGTGTGGACACGCGCCCAGGCGAGCGTCGACGGGTAGGCCACGCACGCCGCGGTGATCGCGGTACGCAGCCAGGGGTTCGCGACGCGTCGCGCCACGGCCAGGTGGACCACCATCAGGGCGACGGTCGCGCCCTGGTGCCCGGACGGGAAGGACGAGGTGGGCTGGTCGCGGTCCAGCCGGGGGACGCCCGGACGGTCGCGGTTCACCAGCGCTCCGGCGACGAGGTAGACCGCCGTCTCCACGACGAGGGCCACGGCGGGTGCCACGGCCAGGCGCGGATCACGCGTCCACCGCCAGAGCACTGCGACCGCGACCGCGCCGTGGGCGATGCTCGCCGGGACGTCGGCAGCGGTCGAGACCAGCCTCGCCAGCCGGTCCCGGCCGGTCGTGCGGCGGGCCTGGAGGGCACGGATCACGTCGGTCTCGCGCTCCCGCAGCCGGGTGTTGCGGGCGAGGGCGCGCCCGATCAGCACGTTCGCCGCGGCGAGTCCCACCGCCGCCGGCAGTCCCCGGACGGCCTGGCGGTACGGGTGCGGGTTCGGCACGGGTTCAGCCGATTCGCCCCAGGGCCGCCGCGGCCACCAGGACGGCGGCGACGAGGGCGAGCAGCAGGCTGAGCACGGTGGCGGTGAGGACGAGCCGTCCGCCGTTGCGGAGGCTGCGGCTTCTGGTCAGCGTGTCGTGGGTGGCGCGGTAGCGGCGGTGGGCGATGAGGAACAGGCTGATCGCTCCGGCGACGACGAGCGCGGCCGGCGGGACGGCCCAGGCGCCGAGGGCGGGCCAGGCGAGTTTCGGCAGTGCGAGGCCGAGGCCGAGAAAGGCCAGCGCCGCCCGTTGCCAGGCCAGGCCGGTGCGCTCGGGCTGGAGGCCGGCATCCCAGACCTCGTCGGGGCTGGTCACTTCACGACCAGTGCGAGCAGGACGAGGACACCGGCCAGGCCGAGCGCGGCCGGGAGGACGACCAGCAGCGGGCTGAACGGCAGCGGACGGCGTTCACGCAACGCCGACTCGACCCTGACCCAGCCGAACCAGGCCTGGACGGGGCAGGCGATGCCCGCGGCGACCAGCACGATCGAGGCGGCCAGCCGCAGGCCCGGGTTGAGGTTGAGCGCGAGCGATTCCAGGCCGACGCCGACCGAGACCAGGGCCAGCGCGGCGCCGATCCAGGCCAGGAACGTCCGCTCGTTGGCGAGGCTGAACCGCGCGTCCGGTTCGCTGCCGCGCCCGTACACCGAGCGCGGGAACCGGGGCCGGGATTCGTTCTGCTCCACGTGCGACACCCTACGACCGGGGCTCCGATTAGGCTCGACCCAACCCTTCCGGCGGTGAAGGGGTAGACAGGGTGTGACACAGGTGCAGGCGCGGAACCCCGACGCGCAGTCCAACCTCGACAGCCGGGACGCGTTCACCGAATGGGTGCGGCCGCACTGGCCGGCGATGGCGCGCCTGGCGTCCCGTTCGGGTTCCGCCGCCGACGACATCCTCGCCGACGCGCTCGCGAACGCGTGGCGCAAGCGGGCCCAGTTCGACCCGGAGCGGGGCACCGCCCGCAATTGGCTGCTGGCGATCACCGCCGACCAGCGCCGCAAGGCGTGGCGGCAGGCGACCCGTTGGCTGTCGCGCTCGACGGTGCTGCCCGAGGACGGTGGCCCGGCTCCCGCCGGAGCGGACGCCACCGCGTCCGT
The DNA here is from genome assembly GCA_039811825.1 of Propionicimonas sp. Classification (GTDB taxonomy): domain Bacteria; phylum Actinomycetota; class Actinomycetes; order Propionibacteriales; family Propionibacteriaceae; genus Propionicimonas. The sequence continues at coordinate 1,009 of JBDHZJ010000238.1, read as the reverse complement.
CGACCTCGAACGCGCGCTGGCCCGGCTGACGTCACGGCAGCGCCTGGCCGTCGACCTGCACTACTACCTCGGGCTGAAGCTCGACGAGGTCGCCGAGGTGATGCGGTGCTCGGAGGGCACCGTGAAATCCACGCTCTCGGACGCGCGGAAGCGCCTGCGCGCCCTGCTCGGGGAGGACTACCGATGACCATTGACGAACTGCTGCGGGAGCGGGGCGAACAGTGGCAGGCACCGGACGTCGCCGAGCCCGACCTGGACGCCGCACTCGGCCGTGCTGCACGGCGGCGGAACACCGGGATCGCCGCAGCGGCGGCCGTCGCCGTGCTCGCCACGGGGGGAGTGGTCTGGACGAACCTGTCCGGACAGCCGATCACCGCCGTGCCGGCCGCATCAGCGACGCCGACCGGGCCGACCACGACCCTGCGAGACGTTACCCGCCTGGTCCGGACGCAGGTGCGCGCCATCCAGACCACGTCGCTGGTCGAGGCCGAGCAGACCCTGACCACGATCGGCACGGTGCAGGAGCAGCTGCTCCGCGAGACGCCGCCCGAGCAGGGCGCCTGGCGACAGGTGGTGCTGGTCCAGCTGATCGGCGACTTCACCTGTCCGGACTGCACGCGGCTGGAGGGCGCGACGGCGGACGGCTCCGGCACGGTGTTCACGCTGGTCTTCGACGCATACACCGGCGAGAAGCTGCTGGCCACCATCTCGACCAGGGTCGTCGACCTGGAGGGGATGGGCAACGACGGAGTCGGGGGCTGGGCGGACCTGTCCGAACTACGCTGAGGCATGGCCGATTCACCGCAGCAGTACCTCGACGAGGCCCCGGAAGCCGGCCGGCTGTGGCTGCAGGAGTTCTGGGACCATGTGGCCGCACGGGCGCCCCGGCTGGAGCCGATCATGTTCCGGCAGGTGCCGATGTACCGATTCTTCGACAGCTACCTGAAGGGCTACGTCATGTTCACCGCGGCGAAGGGCCACTTCTCCGCGCACGCGATCGACTTCGACC
>JBDHZJ010000237.1:0-4656 GCA_039811825.1 Propionicimonas sp. | reverse complement strand
TCGCGCAGGCCGGGACGGTGGGCGTAGCGCGGCACCAGGTGCACGTGCAGGTGGAAGACCTCCTGGCCCGCCGAGACGCCGCTGCTGCTGAGCAGGTTCAGCCCGTCGGCGGCGAGCCGGTCGACGAGCAGGCGGCTCACGGCGCTGATCGCGGGCGCGATCTCGGTGAGCGCCTCGGGCTGGCCGAGCAGGTCGTCGACGTGGCGGCGCGGCACCACGAGGGTGTGCCCGACGTGCCACGGATTGATGTCGAGGAACGCGATGGCGTACTCGTCGGCGTAGATCTGCTTCGACGGGATCTCGCCGGCGACGATCCGGCAGAACAGGCAGTCGTCCATGGGGCTCAGCGTACGGGGAAACCGGCGTCGGCGAGGCCGGCCTTCACCTCGGCGATGGCTAGGGTCCCGTAGTGGAACACGCTGGCGGCCAGCACGGCGTCCGCGCCGGCACGGGCGGCCTCGACGAAGTGCGCGACCGTGCCGGCGCCGCCGGACGCGATCACGGGAACGTCGACGACGTCTTTCACGGCGGCGATCATCTCGACGTCGAAGCCGTCGGTGGTGCCGTCGGCGTCCATGGAGTTGAGCAGGATCTCGCCCGCGCCGCGCTCGACGGCCTCCCGGACCCACGCGATGGCGTCCAGACCCGCCGCGCGGCGTCCGCCGTGGGTGGTCACGCCGAAACCGGACGGCTGGCCGGGCTCGCGCCGGGCGTCCAGGGAGAGCACCAGCACCTGGTTGCCGAAGCGGCGGGCGATCTCGTCGATCGCGGCCGGGCGCTCGATGGCGCCGGTGTTGATGCCGATCTTGTCGGCACCGGTGCGCAGCAACCGGTCGACGTCCTCGACCCCGCGCACTCCCCCGCCGACGGCCAGCGGGATGAACACCGTCTCGGCCGTGCGCCGGACCATGTCGTAGGTGGTCGCGCGCCCCTCGGCGGACGCGGAGATGTCCAGGAAGACCAGTTCGTCTGCGCCCTGTTCGCCGTAGGCGGCGGCCAGTTCGACCGGGTCGCCGGCGTCGCGCAGGTTCAGGAAGTTGACCCCCTTCACCACCCGGCCGTCGTGCACGTCGAGGCAGGGGATGACCCGGATGGCGAGCGTCATGGCCTCAGGTTAGCGAGCCCCGGAGCGCCGAACGCCTCCGTTCCGGTCGAGCGCCCCTGCTCGAGCAGGGGCGTTCGACCGGAACGGAGGCGTTCGGCGGGTCAGTCCTCCAGCGGGGCGGCGTCCACCACGCCACGCCGGACGCGGAACACCAACTCGCGGCAGGTGTCCCGCAGCGGGCCGGCACCAACGGCGTCGGCGAGCTGGCCGGCCGCGTCCACCACCTGCCGGGCCCAGCGGACGAAGTCGCCGGCGGTGAGGCCGGACAGGTAGAGCACGTCGGCCAGTTCGGCGCCTGCGGTCCACGCATGGATCGCCTCGGCGAAGCCGATGTCGGGCTCGTCATGGCTGGGCAACCGGTGGTCCCGCTCGGACAGCGACACCTGGCGCCAGATGTTCCGCAGCCGGATCTGGGCGTCCTCGGAACGCCGGTCGGGCATCCGGGCCGGGTTCCTGCGGTCGCCACGCGCCTCGTAGACCAGGCTGGACACGACCGCCGCCAGCTGGGGCGCGCTGAGTCCGTCGAACACCCCGTCCCGGACCGCCTCGGCGGTGACCAGGTCGAGCTCGGAGTAGATCCGGGCCAGCATGCGGCCCGATTCGGTCACCTGCCGGCCACCGTCCGGGCTCAGGTAGCCCAGCGACTCCAGCACCGAGCAGATCCGGTCGAACCGGACCGCGATGGTGTTGGTGCGGCGATCGGCCTGCCGCTGCACGGTCTCCGTGTCGCGTTCGAGCCGCAGCGCCGATTCGGCGTGCCGGGCGTGCACCTCGCGGTCGGGGCAGTCGTGCACCGGATGCGCCCGCAGCTCCATCCGCAACTCGGCGATCCGGGCCACGGCATCGGGGTCCGCGGCATCGGCACTCGCGCTGCGCGTGGGTGGTTCGCGGCGCAGCTTCGCCTCCAGCGCCGCGGCGAGGTTCCGCCGGAAGGACGCCGAGCGCGAATCGAAGTGCTTCGGCACCTTCATGTGGGCGCCGACGCTCGGCGGCTCGGGGAAATCGGCGGACGAGAGCCGCTTCAGCTGCCGGTCGACGGTGAGCACGGTCGGTGTGGGCCCGGCGCCGCCCAGCCCCGCGTCCACCACGACCGCCCAGTGCCGGTGGCGCTTGCCCGGCACGTCGATGATGTCGCCCACCCGGAACGCCTGCATCGCCTCGATCGTCTCGGCCCTGCGGTCGGACCGACGCTCACGCGCCGCCTGGGCCTCCACCGCGGAGATCCGGCCGCGCAGCCGGAAGTACTCCTCGGCGTCGCCCCGGTCGCAGGCCGCACCCGCCCACTCGTCGGCGATCCGGGCCCGGTTCGCCGCGATCGAGTGGGCCAGGCCGACCACCGAGCGGTCGGACTGGTACTGGGCGAACGACTGCTCCAGCAGGCCACGGGCCCGTTCCCGGCCCACGGTGGCGACCAGGTTCACGGCCATGTTGTAGGTGGGCTGGAAGGACGACCGCAGCGGGTAGGTACGCCGGGACGCGAGCCCCGCCACCGCGCGCGGCTCGAGACCGGCCTGCCAGCAGACCACGGCGTGGCCCTCGACGTCGATGCCGCGCCGGCCCGCACGTCCGGTGAGCTGGGTGTACTCCCCCGCCGTGATGTCGGCATGGGTCTCGCCGTTGTACTTCACGAGCTTCTCGAGTACGACGCTCCGGGCGGGCATGTTGATGCCGAGGGCAAGGGTCTCCGTGGCGAACACCACCTTGACCAGGCCGGCGCCGAAGGCCTCCTCGACCATCTCCTTGAACGCGGGCAGCAGGCCGGCGTGGTGGGCGGCGATCCCGTCGGTGAAGGCGGCGAGGAACCGGTCGTACTCCAGCGCAGCGAGGTCGGAGGGGCTGAGCCCCGCGGTGTGCCGGGACGCGATCTCGGCCAGCGCCCCGCGTTCCTTCGGCGTGGTCAGCCGCAGCCCGGAGCTGGCGAGCTGGCCGACCGCGGTGTCGCAGCCCTGCCGGGAGAAGATGAAGTAGATCGCCGGCAACAGGCCCTCCGCGGAGAGCCGCTCGATGGTGGCGTCCCGCCGGGGCACCAGGCGCCGGCTCGCGTCCATCCGCTCCCTGGCCGCGGCGCCTCCGTACCGCCCGGAACCGTAGGCGGTGCTGCGGCGTCCGTTGCCCGAGCGTCCCCGGGGCCGGCGGCTGTCGTCGCGGACGCTGCGCGACTCCTCCTTCGCCAGCCGCACCAGTTCGGGGTTCACCTCGGAGCCTGCGAACAGCTCCAGCAGCCGCCGGCCCACCATCACGTGCTGGTAGAGCGGAACCGGCCGCCGCTCGGTGACGACCACCTCGACGCCGCCACGCACCTCGGACAGCCAGTCGCCGAACTCCTCGGCGTTGCTGACCGTCGCCGACAGCGCGACCAGCTGGACGGAGTCGGCCAGGGAGATGATCACCTCCTCCCAGACCGCACCGCGGAACCGGTCGGCGAGGTAGTGCACCTCGTCCATCACCACGAAGCCGAGGTTGGCCAGGGTCGGAGAGCCCGCGTAGAGCATGTTGCGCAGCACCTCCGTGGTCATCACGACCACCGGCGCCTCCCCGTTGATGCTGGTGTCGCCGGTGAGCAGGCCCACCGCGTCCTCGCCGTGGCGTGCGCACAGGTCGTGGTACTTCTGGTTGCTCAGCGCCTTGATCGGGGTGGTGTAGAAGCACTTGCGCCCGCTGGCGAGGGCGAGGTGCACCGCGAACTCCCCCACGACCGTCTTGCCGGCGCCCGTGGGAGCGGCGACCAGCACGCCGTGCCCTGCGGCGACGTGGCCGCAGGCCGTGACCTGGTAGTCGTCGAGCGCGAACGGGTACTGTGCCCGGAAGCTGTCGAGGAGGTCCACGCAGCCAACTTAGGCGGTGGCGACGGACGCGGGCACGAACACGCTGAGCATGTCCGGCGCGGCGCGCAGCCGCAGCGGGACGGCGCCCAGTTCCTCGCCGTCGCCCATGCCGTAGAGGCCGTCGCCGTCCACGACCACCTCGCGGGCGCGCAGCCGTTCCACGGCGGGGTCGCGGACGTAGCCGCCGTCGAACATCCGCGGGAGCAGGCGCAGCAGGGTCGCCTTGCTCACGGGGTGGATCACCGTCAGGTCGAGCAGGCCGTCGGTGACGTCGGCGCCGACGCAGCCCTGCATGCCCCCGCCGAACCAGCCCGCGTTGCCGATCGCGACGAACATCGCGGTCTGGTTGCGCGGCTCGCCGTCGATGAGCAGTCGGTACGGCAGCGGCTCGAACTTGCTCAGCTCGGCGAGCGCGGCCCAGGTGTAGCTGAGCTGGCCGAGGTTCCAGCGCAGGTGGTTGGTGCGGTAGTTCACCCGGGCGTCGAACCCGGTACTGACGATGGAGCCCACCCAGCGCCGCTCGGCGCCGTCCACCAGCCGCCCGGTGGCCTCCAGCAGGTCCATCCGCAGGGTGTGCCCGGCCACGATCGTGCGAAGGGCGCCGGGCAGGTCGTTGGGCACCCCCACGCCGCGACAGAAGTCGTTGCCGCGGCCGGCGGCCACCAGGCCGAGCGGGACGTCGGTACCGGCACAGGCGTTCAGGCCGAGGTGCATCATGCCGTCCCC
>JBDHZJ010000236.1:0-4657 GCA_039811825.1 Propionicimonas sp. | reverse complement strand
TCCTCGGCCGTGGTGAACACCTCGGAGCGCTTGGTCGGGATCGTGGTGTTGCGCTCGATGATCTTGGTCATCACGCCACCCTTGGTCTCGATGCCGAGGCTCAGCGGGGTGACGTCGAGCAGCAGCACGTCCTTCACCTCGCCCTTCAGCACGCCGGCCTGCAGGGACGCGCCCAGGGCGACGACCTCGTCCGGGTTCACGCCCTTGTTGGGCTCCTTGCCGCCGGTCAGCTCCTTGACCAGGTCGACGACGGCCGGCATCCGGGTCGAGCCGCCGACGAGGATGATGTGGTCGATCTTGCCGATCGAGGTGCTGGCGTCGGAGATCACCGCGTTGAACGGCGCCCGGCAGCGGTCGAGCAGGTCCTGGGTCATGCGCTGGAACTCGGCCCGGGTGAGCTTCTCGTCCAGGTGCAGCGGGCCCTCGGCGCCGGCCGTGATGTAGGGCAGGTTGATCGCGGTCTCCTGGGCGCTGGACAGCTCGATCTTGGCGCGCTCGGCGGCCTCCTGGAGGCGCTGGCGGGCCATCTTGTCCTTGCCCAGGTCGATGCCGTTCTTGTTCTTGAACTGGGTGACCAGCCAGTCGACGACACGCTGGTCCCAGTCGTCGCCGCCGAGGCGGTTGTCACCCTTGGTCGCCTTCACCTCGAAGACGCCCTCGGCGATCTCGAGCAGGGACACGTCGAACGTGCCGCCGCCGAGGTCGAAGACGAGGATGGTCTGCTCCACGCCGCCCTTGTCCAGGCCGTAGGCCAGGGCCGCGGCGGTGGGCTCGTTGATGATCCGGTCGACCACCAGGCCCGCGATCTCGCCGGCCTCCTTGGTGGCCTGGCGCTCGGCATCGCCGAAGTACGCCGGAACGGTGATCACCGCGTTGGTGACCGGCTCGCCCAGGTACGCCTCGGCGTCACGCTTCAGCTTCATCAGCACGCGGGCGCTGATCTCCTGCGGCGTGTACTTCTTGTCGTCGATCTCGACGCTCCAGTTGGTGCCCATGTGGCGCTTCACCGAGCGGATCGTGCGGTCGACGTTGGTGACGGCCTGGCGCTTGGCGACCTCGCCGACCAGGACCTCGCCGCCCTTGGCGAAGGCGACCACCGACGGGGTGGTGCGAGAGCCCTCCGCGTTGGGGATGACAGTGGGCTCGCCGCCCTCGAGGACGGCGACGACAGAGTTGGTGGTGCCGAGGTCGATGCCGACTGCTCGTGCCATGGTTTGCTACCTCCGGTTGAGTCTTGAACAGGGTTGAGCTTAGCACGCTCAACTTGTGTGATTGAGTTCACCAGACTCAACTGTGGGGACGCTGGGGGTATTCCCTGAGTGGGCCAGCAGGTTTCGACGGCCCGACCCGCAGCCGACCCCGTCCAGACGCTCCCGAAATTCGTTGTTGCTCCCGAAATTTCGGGAGCGTTCTCGAATTTCGGGAGCGTCTGTGGGAGGTGCGGGGTCAGGCGGCGGCGGTGAGGTCGCCGAGCATCGCCCGGGTCAGCTGCACGACGATCGGGAACGAGTGCCACAGCTGGTGGCCGAGGCCGTCCACGGTGATCGTCGGGCCGGGCACGCCGCGGTCGGCCAGCTGGGAGTCCAGTCGGTCGTAGTCGCCGAGGCGGCACAGCGAGCTGCGGGCGCCGCGCGCCAGCGCGCACCGGGCGAGCTCGACGGCGTCCAGCCCCTCCAGCAGGCCCTGTGTCGAGAGCACCTGGCCGATCGCGACCAGGTCCACCGGGGAATAGCGGACGGACGGTTCGCGGCGCTGCGACCGGCGCGCCGCCATCACCCAGTCGTGGCTCTTGTTCGTGGCCAGCACCGTGGGCATCCGTCCCCAGTCGGCGAGGTTGTGCGCCTGCAGCGAGGCGATGTTGCGCTGGGTGATGGCCACGGGTTCGACCAGGTTCAGGCCCTCGATCGGTCCCCACTCCCCCAGCAGCGGCAGCGCGGAGACGGCCAGCGAACAGCCGGTCGAGTAGCCGAGCACCTGCATGTACTCGGGATGCCGGACGTCGCCGACGTCGAGCGCCTCGGCGACATAGGCGAGGTTCAGCTCGGCCCAGGCGTCGATCCGCCCGTGCAGCATCTCCGTGCGGACCGCCTTCGGGATGCCGTGCCCGAACCGGCTCATGCCCGGGATCTCGGTGACCACCACGGTGAGCGAGGTGGCGTCGGCCAGGTGCACGCACTTGGCGATCTCCCACGGCCCGAGCGGAGTGTTGAAGCCGGGGAAGTAGACGAGGACGCCGGCCGGGTCGGGCGGCGTCGCGACCAGCGCGTCCAGCGGGGCGTGGCCGGCCGGACGCAGGGTGTGCTGCCGCACCTGGATGGCGGGCTTGGCGTCGATGGCGCGGTGGTCGACCTGGATCGTCGCCCTCGACCGCAGAACCTTCGTCACGCCTGCGATCGTACGCGACGAACGGAACCGATTCGCCCCGGGCAGCGCGGGGGGCGAGAATGGCCGCCATGAGTGCTGTGGTGTTCGACATGGACGGGACCCTGACCGACACCGAGCACATCTGGGACGTGGTGCGACGCGGGCTCGCCGAGGCCGAGGGCCTGCCGTGGCCCGCCGAGGCGACCCGGGCGATGATGGGGATGTCCACCCAGGAGTGGTCGAGCTACCTCAGCGACGTGGTCGGCCTGCCCGGCACCGCGGACGACGCCGCCCGCCGCACGATCGACGCGATGGCCGCCCACCACGCCGCGGGCGTGGAGCTGCTACCCGGCGCGATCGAGGCCGTGCGCCGGATGGCGGCACGCGGGCCGGTCGGGCTGGCCAGCTCGTCGCCGCGGGTGCTGATCGACTCCGCGGTCGCCTCGATGGGCCTGGCGGAGGAGTTCGGCGCCACCCTGAGCACCGAGGAACTGGACGCGGGCAAGCCCGCCCCCGACGTCTACCTGGAGGTCTGCCGCCGGCTCGGCGTCCCTCCGGAACGGGCCGTGGCCGTCGAGGATGCGCACAACGGCATCCTGTCCGCGCACACCGCGGGCCTTGCCGTGGTCGCCGTCCCGCCGCACTTCAAGCCGCCGTCCGCCGACACCCTGGCGCTGGCCGACGTCGTGCTCGACTCGCTGGACGAACTGACCGTCGACCTGGTCGAGAACCTGCTGGAGGGGCGATGAACTCACTCGATGCCGTGCTGCGCAACGCGTTGCTGGCGGCCGCCCGGAGCGAACGGCTGAAGGCGCTGGCCCTGCGCCTGCCCGTGACGGCTGCGGTCGTGCGCCGGTTCGTCCCGGGCGAGACGGTCCAGGACTGCCTGGCCGCCGTCCGTGCGCTCGCCGCGGACGGGCTGGCCGCGAGCATCGACTTCCTCGGCGAGGACACGACCAGCCCCGCGCAGGCCGCGGCCGTCCGCGACGGCTACCTGGAGGTGCTCGCCCGGCTCGCCGCCGAGGGCCTGACCGGCTCCGCGGAGGTGTCGGTCAAGCTGACCGCGCTCGGGCTGGGCCTGCCGGGCGGGCGCGAGCTCGCCCTTGCCCACGCCCGGGAGATCGCCGCGGCGGCGTCCGCGGCAGGGATGACCGTCACGGTCGACATGGAGGACCACCACGCCACCGACGCGACGCTGGGCATCCTCGCCGAGCTGCGTCGCGACTTCCCGGACGCCGGCGGCGTGCTGCAGGCGTACCTGCACCGCACGCTCGACGACTGCGCGCTGCTGGCGGGCGAGGGGTCCCGGATCCGGTTGTGCAAGGGCGCCTACGCCGAGCCCGCCGAGGTGGCGCACCAGACCCGCGAGGAGGTGTCGGCCGCCTACGTGGCCTGCGCCCGCGTCCTGCTCGCCGGGGACGGCTACCCGATGCTGGCCACGCACGACCCGGAGATGATCGCCGCGGTCGGCGAGCTGGCGGACCAGGCCGGCCGCGAGCCGGGGAGCTATGAGTACCAGATGCTGTTCGGCATCCGGTCCGACGAGCAGCGCCGGCTGGCCGCGATGGGCGAGACCGTACGGGTCTACGTCCCGTTCGGCACCGACTGGTGGGGCTACTTCGTCCGCCGCCTCGCCGAGCGTCCGGCCAACCTGCTGTTCTTCCTGCGCGCCCTGCTGGGCCGGTAGCCGGCCGGTCGAGACGCCGGGGTGGACCGAGTTAGGAACCGTCCCCTACTCGGTCCGGACCAAGTTGGGGACGGTTCCTAACTCGGTCCACCCTCGCGCCAGCGGGACGGCGGCCGGGTCACGAGGACTGATTCTGGTCGTCGCTCCAGTCAACGACGAAGACGGCGGACTCCGGCTCGCTCCCGCGCCTTCGCCCGCGGCGGGGCTGGTCAAGGACGACCACCTCCCGCTCAGCCAGTCGGTCCCGGGGGTCCGGGGTCAACTCCGGCTCCTCGGACGGCCCCACCTCCGCCACCGGGTGGGCGTGCAGCAGGGTGAACACCACCGCGTACCGCTCCAGGTGCTTGCGGCGCCGGTGGCTGATGGCGGCGTCGTAGTCCTTCGCGCGGCGCTTCGCGTACACGTCGACGCGGTAGCGGCCGGGCACGTCGGGAGCGAACAACCCGTCCGGGTAGGCCTCGGCGTCGGGCCCGTCGGCCCACTCGTGGACCTCCAGTGGCTCGCCGAGTTCGATCTCGATCGACGTGTGTTCGGGCCACTCCCCGGCGTCCACTGATGGCAGCGCGACCAGTTCCACCGGCCCCATCGCGATCCCGGTCACCACGG
>JBDHZJ010000235.1:0-4676 GCA_039811825.1 Propionicimonas sp. | reverse complement strand
GCGCACCACGTGCGCCTCCCACACCTTCTCGGCGAGCGTGCCTGCCATCTCGGCTCCTTCGTCGTACGTCGTGCCACACGTTGCCTGCGCCCGCCGGCGGCGTGCGCTAAGCGCCTGTGACGAGGGTCGCGCACCTGGGGCCCGCAAGGACTTGCGTCTCAGGCTATGAGACGTCAATATCATCTCATGGACAACTCTAGCGGCGTCGGCGTCCTTGACAAGGCGGCGATCGTCCTCGGGGCGCTGGAAGCCGGACCGTCGACCCTCGCGCAGCTCGTGGCCGCCACCGGGCTGGCGCGGCCGACCGCCCACCGGCTGGCCGTCGCCCTGGAACACCACCGCCTGGTCGCTCGCGACATGCAGGGCAGGTTCGTGCTTGGGCCGCGCCTGGCCGAGCTCGCGGCCTCGGCGGGCGAGGACCGGCTGCTCGCCGCGGCCGGCCCCGTGCTGGGCGCGCTGCGCGACCATACCCACGAGAGCGCCCAGCTGTTCCGCCGCCAAGGCGACCAGCGCATCTGCGTCGCCGCGGCCGAGCGGCCGATGGGTCTGCGCGACTCGATCCCGGTGGGTGCCAGCCTGTCCATGCTGGCCGGGTCGGCGGCGCAGATCCTGCTCGCCTGGGAGGAGCCGGACCGGCTGCACCGGGGACTGCAGGGGGCGGTGTTCACGGCCACCACGCTGTCCGCGGTCCGTCGCCGCGGATGGGCGCAGAGCGTCGGCGAGCGTGAGCCCGGCGTCGCGTCGGTGTCGGCGCCGGTGCGCGGGCCGTCCGGGCGGGTGGTCGCCGCCGTCTCCATCTCCGGGCCGATCGAGCGGGTGTCCCGCCAGCCGGGCCGGCTGCACGCCGCCACCGTCGTCGCCGGCGCCAACAAGCTCACCGAGGTGCTCCGCCGGGCCCAGCTCCAGCAGCGCCAGGCCTGAGCGCATCCGTCGCACACGACAGGCCGGCCGGAGTCGTCTCCGGCCGGCCTTGTCGTCAGGCGGGTGTCAGATCGCGTCGGCCCGCCGGCCGCGACGACCGCTCACGCTGAGCCGCCCCGACGGCACCGGCCAGGAGCTGTGTGTCACCTGCCCGCCATGCACCTCGGCGCGCAGGACGACCGGGCCGTCCGGCAGGGCGTACAGCTCGTAGCGCCCCGCACGCACGTCGCGGAACACCAGCGAGTGCACGACCCGCTCCCCGGCGCGGCGGGCCACCACGGCGACATGCGGGTGGTGACGTCCGGTCGGCCGTCCCTCCCGTTCGTCTGCGGTCGCCCCCTCCGGGCGGATCTCGACCTCCAGGCCGCCCAGCTCGGCCGGCGTCTCCACGACCAGGGCGCCGATGTCGCCGCCGATGTCGAGCAGCACCGGACCCTGGCCGGCGTAGGGGTTCTCGTGGTCGTGCACGTCGCGTGCCTCTCTCTTGCGGCGTCAGGCGGCCGGCTGGCCCGGCCGGGACTGGTACCCGCCCGCCGGTGTCCCCAGGTACGGGAACCGCGACAGGTACGGCGGGTTGGTGTTCTGCGTGCCGTCGGTGACCCCGCTCGCGGCGTCGTCCGGGGTGTACGACGGGTCGACGAGCGGGATCGTCACACCGGCCACCGCGCGCAGCTCGATGGTGACCACGTCGTCGACGACCCGGCGCCCGTTCGGGAACCCGGCGGGGTCGCCGCCGATGAGACCGAGCACGTTCGGCCGCGACGTCGGGGGGATGGCCAGGTTGAGCCGAAGCAGGTCGGCCTGCATCGGCCCCGTGTAGTTCTGGAAGCCCGGGACGACTCCCTCGGGGATGCCGGTCAGCAGGATGGCCAGCAGGTCGGCGCGGTCCTTCCGGTACGCCGCCAGGCGCGGGAAGACGCCCGGGTAGAGCACCGGCAGCAGCGCGGCCAGCTCGGGCCTGGCGACGTACGGCGCGAAGTCCGCGTCGGTGCGCGGCCGGCGTGAGTTCCACCGGTCCTTCCAGGACATCGGGACGATGACCTCGTTGAACAGCGGGTTGGCCAGCCGGGACACCTGCATCCACGGGCCGTTCCACGTGCTCTCGCCGGTGGACTCGTTGTAGATGCGCGACTTTCGCCGGTTCGCGGTGGCCCAGACCCCGATCACCGAGGTCTGCGCCATCGGGTCGGTCGGGCGCCTGCCGTCCTTGGTGACCTCGGTCTTCGGCACCTGGATCGCGATGCTGTGCACGTTGAGACCCTGGGTGCCGTTGACGCCCGCGGCCGCTGCCGACGGGATGAGGTGGGCCATCTGGAACGGCCGAAGGGTGCCCAGGTCGAAGATGCTGCCGAGGTCGACGTGGAAGCCCTCCGCGCGCTGTCCGGCGAACACCAGGCCACCGTTCTTGATCCGGTGCACCGCCTGCGCGGTGAAGTCCTCGTAGTCCGGCGTACTGCGCGGGCCGACGTTGACCGGCGGACAGGTGAGGTTGCTGCCGAGGACGACCGGCTTCTTGCCCAGCTCGGTCCGGGTGACCGTGTAGTACTGCGGCCGGTTCCACGCCGGGTCGGTGATCGAGCTGATCGGGCCGGTGTTGTAGAGGAACGTGTCCTTGTTGCGGATCCGCGTGGTGAAGCGGAACTCGTAGACGACGTCGGCCCGCGCCTGCCCGGAGTTGCTCACGTTGATCCGGTAGACGACGTCGTCGCCGAACTCGTAGAAGTTCGGGCCACCCTGCGGGTTCTGGAACGGGATGAAGTTCGCGATCAGCGTCACCGTGTCCGGCTTGTCCGGGCTGACGAACGCGTACACGTCGGTGTTGTCGGCGACCGGGTCCTTGGAGATCTCCGGGGCCTCGCGGTGGGACGACATGGCTACCTCCGTGCTGCCCGGGTGAGGCGGGCGACCAGGTCGGGGTCGGAGACGACGACCTCGTCCTCGCCGACCAGGAGGGACAGCTCGCCGGACCTGGGGTCGGCGACGTGGGCGACGAGCGCCTCGCCGGAGCCGCTGCCCTCGGCCGGCTCGCGGGACTCGGGCGAGGAGCCGCCCGAGGAGGCGGCGAACGCCGCAGGTGCGGCGGCCGCTGCGGCGGCGGTGGCCGCACCGGCGCCGGCCGCGGCGAGGAACCCGCGGCGGGTGGCTCTGGTCATCTGCGTTCCCTTCTGGGTCGGGCGACCGGTGATCCGGTCCGGACGGTCGGCGCCGTGCCCTCACCACGGCGACCTCCCAGCGGCCATTCGGTGCCGGATGTGGTCCGGATTGCCCGTATCCCCGGCGCGCCCCCCGGGGGCCTAGGGTCGTGCCCGAACCACCGCACCGACCACCTCGCGGAGAGGAGCGCTGATGGGCGCAGCCGTGCTGTGGGGCAGCGTCGCCGCGGCCTCGCTGGTGATCGGCGCCGTCCTCGGCATCGTGCGGCCCTGGCCGGACCGCCTGGTGGGCGGCGTCCTCGCCTTCGGCGCCGGCGCGCTCATCAGCGCGGTGAGCTACGACCTCGCCGAGGAAGGGATCCGGCTGGGCGGCGGTACGGCGGTCGCGGTCGGCCTGGCCGCCGGCGCGCTCACCTACTTCCTCGCCGACCGGGCGCTGGACCGGTGGACCGCCCGTCGGTCCGCCTCGTCCGGGTCCAGCCCCGGGTCGTCATCAGGGTCCTCGGCGGAGGAGGCCGGGCCGGCGCTCGCGCTCGGCGCGTTCCTGGACGGCATACCGGAGCAGGCCGTGCTGGGCATCGGCCTGGCCGGCGGCCAGGGTGTGAGCCTCGGGCTCCTGGCCGCCATTTTCGTGTCCAACCTGCCCGAGGCGATCGGGTCGTCGACCGCGATGAAGAAGGCGGGCACCGGCAGCGGCGCCATCCTTCGACTGTGGCTGGGCGTGGCGGTGTTCTGCGCGTTGGCGACGGTGGCCGGCTACGCGATCGCGGACAGCGCCAGCCCACAGCTGCAGGCGGGCATCGACGGCTTCGCGGCCGGCGCGCTGCTCGTCATGCTCACCGACTCGATGATCCCCGAGGCGTCCCGCAAGGCGGGTCTGCCCTCCGGGCTGCTCACCGTCCTGGGCTTCGCGGTCGCCCTGGCGCTGTCGCTCTCCGAGTGACCGCCTCAGCCGGCACGGCCGGCACGGCCGGCACGGCCGGGCGGTGCGGCCGAAACGGACCTGGCATCGCCACGGGCCCGCACTCGCCACCAGTGCGCCAGCCCGATCTCCCACAGGCCGATCACGGCGATCACCGGCTGGAGGAAGAAGAAGACCTGGAGCAGCACGAGTTGCATGGCGATCCACACGAGGAGCGAGGCGCCAGCCAGGTAGCCGGCGAGCGTTCCCAGCCGGGGGCGTACCGGCCGGGCGAGGACGGGTACGGCGGCGGCCAGGTGGGGGACACCGACCAGCAGGATGAGGGCCCAGCCCGGTCCGACCCAGTCCTGGAAGGGCGTCCGCGCGAGCCACTCGGTGGGGAGCTGCCAGGTATCGGTGATGAGCCCGACACCCCCGCTGAACGCCTGGAAGGCGATGAGCAGCTCCGTGGCGGCCAGCGCCCAGGCCTGCCAGGGACGGCCTCGCCGGACCACGCCTGAGGCTGGCTTCATGCCTCACGACCTCTCGACGCGCTGCTGCGGCCACGGGCCGACGGATGGACGCAAGAACCCCTTGCCGACGACTGCGACAAGGGGTGTCCTCCGTAGCCCCGACGGGATTCGAACCCGCGCTACCGCCTTGAGAGGGCGGCGTGCTAGGCCGCTACACAACGGGGCCCT
>JBDHZJ010000234.1:0-4685 GCA_039811825.1 Propionicimonas sp. | reverse complement strand
ATCACGATCGTGGACGCCCAGCCGCGCACCTCGACCCCGTAGCCGACGGTGACGGTCGTGATCAGCCAGATCGCGCCCACGAAGCCGATCACGGCGAGGATCACCCCGGTGAGGCTGACCATCCGCAGGGCGCCGGTGCCGCTGCTGATCACCAGCCGCCAGTAGTGCGAGAGCAGCGAGCGGAACGTGTAGCCCGACCGGCGTCCCTCGACGTGGCGGGGTGTGACCGGGCAGTCCGTGACGTCCTGGGAGACCCAGCCGAGCGCCACGTCCAGGTACACCCCGGAGCCGGCGTAGGCGGCCACCGATCGCGCGATCTCGCCGATCACCAGCCGAAAGCTCTGGTAGCGGGTCGCGTCGTTGCTGCCGATGCTGCCGACCGACAGCTTGGCCAGGCGCGAGTAGACGTCCCGGATGAACCCGTGCGGCGTCGGCCCGGTCGGCCTGCCGTAGACGACGGAGGCGCGGGCGGAGAGCGCACGGTCGAGCAGGAGCGGGATGGCCGTCACGTCGTGCTGGCCGTCCTCGTCGATGGTGACCACCCAGTCGCCGCCCGAACTGGCCATGCCGGCCATGGTGGCGGCGTGCTGGCCGTAGTTGCGGGTCAGCCAGATCGGGCGCACCCGGGGGTCCTTCGCGGCGAGGGCGCGGATCACCCGATCGGAGCGGTCCGGGCCCCGGTCCCAGACCAGCAGGACCTCGGCGATCGTGAGCAGGTGGCCGTCGGGGCTGCGCCAGTCCAGGGGCAGTTCGAGCACCTCGTCCACCACTGCCGCGAGCGTCTCCTCACCGCTGTAGACGGGGATGACGAGACTGATTCGGTGCAGGGTGTCAGCCTGTTCGGCGGGGCGCTCCACAGCGCCTGACCCTACTACGGGGCGCGGGCCCGCCCGGGGCGACCCACGGCGCCCCCGGCCGATCGATCAGCGTCGCAGCCGGAGCCCGCGCGGGGTGAGCCCGAACCCGGCGGACGCGAGCGCCCGCGCCAGCGGGGAGTCCGAGCCGAGCACCGGCTCGCCGTCCACCTTCGCCACGGTCAGCTTGCCGAGGGCCCCGGCGTGCACCGCCCCGGCGAGGGCGGTCGCGGCCGGCTCGAGCAGGGCGGGGTCGTCGGTCCAGGACAGCAGCGTGCGTCCGCCACGCTCGACGTAGAGCACGAGCCGGCCGTCCACCAGCACCACCAGGGCGCCGGCCTTGCGGCCCGGCAGGTGCCCGCCCGGTTCCTCGCGGGCGGGCCAGGCCAGCGCCGCCCCGTACGGATTGGCCGGGTCGGCGGCGGCGAGGACGAGGACCGGGCCGCCCGCCGGCTCGTCCAGCGGGCGGGCGGCGGCGCGCAGCCGGTCGACGGCGCCGACCTCACCGAACTGGGCCGCGCCGAGGCCCTCGACGAAGTAGCCGCGGCGCACCCGCCCGGACTCCTCGGCGGCGGCCAGCACCCGGTAGGTGGCCGCGAACCCGCCGGGGGAGTCCTCGGCGGCGACGCTGCCCCGGGTGACCACGCCGTAGCGGTCGAGCAGTGCCTCGGCCCGGGCCACCGCGCGGGCGGTCGGGTCGGGTTCGGGCGCGGGCAGGATGGACCAGCGTCCGGCGGTCTCGGGCGGCCCGGTGCGGCGCGGCAGCGGGGCCCTGGGCAGCCGCGAGTAGCGACCGCCGTAGTGACCGCGCGCGGGGGCCCGGGTTCGGCTGCGGTGGGTCGGGCGGCCCTGGCCGAGCAGGGCCCGGAGCGGGGCGAGCGTGTCGTTGCCGAGCCGGCCCGACCAGACCAGGCTCCACAGCGCCCGGGTGAGTTCGTCGTCGCTCGCGCCGAGCTGGTCGGCCAGCGGACGGAAGAACCAGCCGCCGGCCCCGATCGCGTCCAGTAGCGAGGCGCCCAGTTCGTCGGGCACCGGTTCCGGTTCGGCGAGGGTGAGCGGGGCCAGTTCGGCGGGGTGCAGCGAGACCCAGCCGTCGGTGCCGGCGAGCGCGCCGTGGCCCTGCCACAGCACCTCTCCGGACGTGGTCAGCTCGTCGAGCAGCCCGGGGTGGTAGTCGCGGACCCGGGCCGGCAGCACCAGCGACTCCAGCGCGCTCGCCGGCATCGGGACGCCGGCCAGCTGCTCCACCGCCCGCAGTACCCCGTCCACCCCACGCAGTTCGCCGACACCCTGCCAGGCGGGCAGGAACCGCGCGTAGTCGACCGCGGAGACCGGCTCGACCGCTTCCCGCAGCGCGGCCAGCGAGCGGCGGCGGAGCAGCCGCAGCACCCGGGCGTCGCAGAACTGGGTGTCTCCGCCCCCGCTCCCTGGGGAGTCGGCGAGGGACGAGCGTGCGTCGTTTCCGCTCCCTGAGGAGTCGGCGAGGGACGAGCCGGCGTCACGAAGGGCGGCCCTTCGTGACGCATCCCGGTTCGCAGGCTCACCGGATTGCTCCTCAGGGACCGGTTGGGGGTGGTGGTTCGCGGGCTCACCGGGTTGCTCCTCAGGGGCCGGTTGGGGGTGGTGGTTCGCGGGCTCGCCGGGTTGCTCCTCAGGGGCCGGTTGGGGGTGGTGGTTCGCGGGCTCGCCGGGTTGCTCCTCATGGACCGGTTGGTGCTCCCCGGCCGGCGGCGTCCAGCCGGGCGGGCGCAGGTCGCCCTCGACGAGGCGGCCGGAGGCGACCAGCCGGCGCAGCACGTCGCGCGCCACCGCTGCGCCGATGCCCAGCCAGGCGGCGGCCTCGGCGGCGGTGAACACCGTGTGGCCACGGGCATAGCGGGCGAGCAGGTCGCCGAGCGGGTCGGGCACCGGCTCCAGCAGGGCCTGCGGCACGCCCACCGGCAGGGCCACGCCCAGGGCGTCGCGGAGGCGTCCGGCGTCCTCGATGACCGCCCACCGCGAACCGGCCACCCCGGGCAGTTCCAGCACCCGGCGGTCGTGCACGAGGCCGGCCAGCCAGCCCTCGGCGGCGTCCGGTTCGGCGCACCGGGCCCGCACCGCGTCCGTGCCGAGCGGGCCGATCGCCCGGAGCACGTCGGTGAGGTCGTCGGCGTCGCGCGCCCGGCGCGGCCCTTCGAGGTGCTGCAGCTCCCGCTCGGTGCGGGTCAGGGCGTCGGGGTCGAGCAGGTCGGCGAGCGCGAGCCCTTCGCTGGTGCCGAGCAACTCCGCGAGCAGGGACGGGTCGAGCGACAGCGCGGCGGCCCGGCGCTCGGCCAGCGGCGAGTCGCCCTCGTACAGGAACTGCGCGATGTAGCCGAACGTCAGGGACGCCGCGAACGGCGACGGGTGCGGTGTCTCGACGGCCACCGTCGCGATCCGGCGGGACCGGACGCCGCGGAGCAGGTCCACCAGCCCGGGCACGTCGAACACGTCGTTCACGCACTCGCGCACCGCCTCCAGCACGATCGGGAAGCTCGGGTACTGGCTGGCCACCTCGAGCAGCTGGGACGCCCGCAGCCGCTGCTGCCACAACGCCTGGCGGCGGTCCGGGCGGCGCTTCGGCAGCAGCAGCGCCCGTCCGGCACACTCGCGGAACCGGGACGCGAACAGGGCCGACCCGCCGATCTGCTCGGTGACGAGGGCGGACACCTCGTCAGGGTCGGGGAAGATGAGGTCGAGCAGCTCGTCCATCGGTCCTGCGGCGTGGACCGGACCGGGTCCGTGACGGCGGCCCTTCGTGACGCGATCCTCGTTCATCGGAGCGCTCCTCAGGGACCGACCACCTGCCGCCGCCCCGTGGCGTGCTTCGGAGGGAACGTCCTTCGTGACGCTTCCCGGCCTCGTTCCCCGGCCGTCCGCAATCGCTCCCTGAGGAGCTTCGTGAGGAACGATCGAAGCGTCACGAAGGGCTTCGTCGTCCATCGACGCCCAGTCGGTGTCGGGCAGGCGGAAGACCAGCCCGTCGTCGGTGTGCATGGCCTGCACGTCCACCCCGTAACGCTCCTGCAGCCGGGCCGCGACGACCAGTGCCCACGGCGCGTGCACCTGGGCCCCGTAGGGGGAGTGCACCACCACCCGCCAGTCGCCGACCTCGTCGCGGAACCGCTCCACGACCAGTTCGCGGTCGTTGGGGATGCGCCCGATCGCCTCGCGCTGTTCGTCGAGGTAGCCGAGCAGGTTGTCGGTGGCCCACTCGTCCAGCCCGGCCGCCTGCACGCGCTCCCGCGCCTTCGCGGGCTTCAGCCCGCCGACCTCGCGGACGAAGGCACCCACCGCCTCGCCGAGTTCGGCCGGCCGGCCCAGGGTGTCGCCCTTCCAGAACGGCAGCCGCGCGGGCACGCCCGGCGCCGGGGTGACCAGCACCCGGTCGTGGGTGATGTCCTCGATCCGCCAGGTGGAGGTGCCGAGCGCGAACACGTCGCCGACCCGCGACTCGTAGACCATCTCCTCGTCGAGTTCGCCGACGCGGCGGCCCTCGCCGTCGCCGGCCAGGAACACCCCGTACAGCCCGCGGTCGGGAATGGTGCCGCCGCTGGTCACGGCCAGCCGCTGGGCGCCGCGGCGTCCGGACAGGGTGTCGGTGGTGCGATCCCAGACGAGCCGTGGCCGCAGTTCGGCGAACTCATCGGACGGGTAGCGACCGCTGAGCATGTCGAGCACCGACTCCAGCACGCCACGGGTGAGCCCGGCGAACGGGGCCGCGCGGCGGACGAGCGCCTCGAGGTCCGCGACCGTCCAGTCGTCCATCGCCACCATCGCGACGACCTGCTGGGCGAGCACGTCGAGCGGGTT
>JBDHZJ010000233.1:0-4704 GCA_039811825.1 Propionicimonas sp. | reverse complement strand
GCGCCGGCACACCCGTCGCGAGGACGGCAGCTTCCGCGACACCGTCGTGTTCAGCGTGCTCGCCGAGGACTGGCCCGCGGTGAGCGAGCGCCTGCTCGCGCGGCTGGGCTGACTCGAGCGACTGGTCGAGCCCGTCGAGACCCGGGGTGGACCGAGTAAGGAACCGTCCCCAACTTGGTCCGGACCGGGTCGGGGACGGTTCCTTACTCGGTCCGCGAGGCGCTCGCGTGGGTCAGGCGAGCCGCCCGCAGGCGTCGACCAGCGTCCGGGACACCTCGGTGGCGTCCGCGCGGACGGCCTGGGCGGCGGCGATCAGCAGCGCGGCCCGGGCGGGCGTGGCGAGGACGGGCCAGGGGTCGCCCTCCGCGGGGACGGCGGGGCCCTCCGCCTCGCGGTAGGCGGCGAGGAACGTCTGCCAGGCGCTCTCCTCCAGCAGCCCGGCGGCGTGGAAACCGGCCGGGGCCGAGAGGTCCCACGCGGGGTCGCCGACGCCGAAGTTGTCGGTGTCCAGCAGCTTCCAGCTGCGGCGCAGCGGGGTGTGGCCGAGCTGGCCGAGGTGGAAGTCGCCGTGGGCGAGGGTGGTGTGGCGCTCGTGCCGGAGGTCGGCCGCCCAGATGTCGCCGAGGTCGGCCAGCCAGCCCAGGTCGCCGCGTCCGCGCAGGAAGGAGATCGCCCGCGCGAGTCGCGAGTGCCCGCCCAAGCGGGGCGGGTCGTCGAGGACGGGCATCCGGTGCAGCCTGGCCAGCAGCCGTCCCGTGTCCGCCCAGGGCGGCTGGTCGATGGTCGACAGCACGGTGACCCGCGGCCACACCGTCGCCAGCCGGTCGCCCGGAGCCGGGATCGGCGAGTACCGCAACGGCTGGACCCACAGCCGGTCCATGTCGGGGCCGCCGATGCAGGCCAGCCGCCGGCGCAGCCGGCCCGCGTCCGTGCCCTCGCCGTGGATCTTCACGATCACGCCCGCGCAGATGTAGACCTGCGAGTGCTCCGGGGCGACCGGACGGGTGGGCAGGCCGCGGGTGATCAGCGGGACGACCGGTGTCGTCGCCATCACGCGGGGGTCCTGGACGACCGCGACCTCGCGCACCCAGTCCTTCAGGTCGGGGTGCACCGGAGCGTGCGTCGGCATGGCTCTCGGCGTCCTCCCGTCCGTTGGGCTGCGCTGCGCAGCGGCACCAGCCGCCGAGCCTACTCGCTGGCTCCTCGTGTGGCACGGAGTGGGGCGGGTTGCGCCCGGGTAGTCGTCGCAACCCGACAAAGTGGCCAGTATTGGCCGACTACGGCCGATACTGGCCACTTTGCGGGATCGGAGGAGCCAGGAACGGGCCGGCCGGACTCAGGCGGCCTCGGCGACCTCGGCGCTGACGACCGTCCGGGCGCGCAGCCGGCGCACCTCGGGGAACGCCAGCGCGAACACCGTGGTGGCGATGCTGATCACGCCCGTCCCGATCAGCGCCGCGTGGACGCCGAACAGTGCCGCCGCGGGGCCGGCCAGCAGCAGCCCGATCGGGCCCAGCATCAGCGAACCCAGCGCGTCGTAGGACGCGACCCGCGACAACGACTCCGGCGGCACCTCGTGCTGCATCGTGGTCATCCACAGCACGCCGAACAGGTCGAAGCCGATACCCATGAAGAAGGCCGTCGCCACGACCAGCCACAGCGGTGCGCTGAACCCGAGCAGCAGTTGCGGGGCGGCCGCGGTGAACGTGAGCAGGGTGGCCACGAAGATCGGACGCCGGGGCCGCCACACCATTGCGATCGCGACGCCGAGGATCGCGCCGAGCGCCTCGCCGGCGAGGATGAACGTCCAGCCCGCGGCCCCACCGAGCTCGGCCTTCGCGACGACCGGTCCGAGCACCCCCAGGGACGCCTGCAGCACCATCAGCATCACCGCCCACTGCAGCACGCAGACGAACAGCCACTGGCGGCTGCGGAACTCGCCCCACCCGTCCTTCAGCTGCCGCAGCGGGCTCTGCTCCGGGGTGGCGAGCGACCCCCCGCGGGGCAGGAACCCGGACAGCACGGCCGCAACCAGGTACAGCGAGCCGGCCACCACCATCGCCCAGCCGCCGCCGAGCCAGACCACGACCGCGCCGCTGGCCACCAGGCCGGCGAACCGGGCCGCGCTGGCGCCCATCGACAGCCAGGCGTTGCCGTCCTGCAACAGGTGGGCGGGCACGATGTCGGGGATGATCCCGCTCAGCGCCGGGTAGACCGTCGCGCCGGCCATGCCGGCCACCGCGGCGGCCACGCAGAGCAGCCACAACGGGGTGTGGCCGAGCAGCAGCATCAGGCCGATCGAGGCCCAGGCCAGGGCGGTGAGCGCCTGGCCCCAGCGCAGCACGAGGGCCCGCGGGTAGCGGTCGGCGATCACGCCGCCGACCAGCATGAACACGACCAGTGGGATGGCCTGCGCGGCCAGCACGATCGAGAGCGTGCCGGCGTCCGCCCCGGGCAGGGCGAGGATGCCGAACGCGAGCGCCACGGGCGCGAAGGCCATGCCGAGCATCGAGATCGTGCGGGCGGCCAGCAGCACCATGAACGCCGGGTTGGCGCGCAGTTCGCGGGTCTGGCTGGATGCGGGCATGACGGTTCCTGGGACGTACGTGGATCGGGTGCTGGCCGGGGGTGGAACTCCGCCGTCCGGGCAGCCTTCCATGGTGCCACCGGGCTCTCGTCGTCCGCAACTTCGGTGGGCGCGTGGCTTCGCTACAGGTACGTGGGGACGCTACCCGAGTACGGGTAGCGGATCGGATTGGCGGTAGCGAAGCGGGGGTCGGACGGGGAGGATGGGGGCATGCTGATCGTGCATGTGTTCGTCCACGTCCTGCCCGAGAGCGTGGACGCGTTCATCGAGGCCACGACGGTGAACGCCAACGCGTCCGTCCTCGAGCCCGGGATCGCCCGCTTCGACGTCGAGCAGTCGCTCGAGGACCCGACCCGGTTCGTGCTGATCGAGGCCTACCGGACCGACGAGGCCGCCGGCGCCCACAAACAGACCGCCCACTACGCCACCTGGCGCGACACCGTGGCCGACATGATGGCCGAGCCGCGCAGCGCGGTGAAGTACCGCGACATCGTCTTCCCCGACTGAGCCCCTGCCGACCCGTTCCCCGCCGGTGGCCGCCATGTGAAATAGTCAAGGCCCGGGTTGCGTAATTCGTGGAGCTGCGTCCATAGTTAGGTAAGGCTCACCTAACCAGAGGGGACGGACGTGCTCGGGAACTTCCTGATCGGACTGCGCGAGGGGCTGGAGGCCAGCCTGATCGTCAGCATCCTCGTCGCGTACCTGGTGAAGTCCGGACGCCGGCACCAGCTGCCCCGGGTCTGGGCCGGCGTGGGCCTGGCCGTCGCGGTGTCCCTCGGTTTCGGCGCGCTGCTCACGTTCGGGCCCAGGGGGCTCAGCTTCACCGCGCAGGAGGCCATCGGCGGCATCCTCTCGATCGTCGCGGTCGGCCTGGTCACCTGGATGATCTTCTGGATGGCGGGCGCATCGCGGACCATGGCGTCCGACCTGCGCCACCAGGTGGACGCGGCGGACGGTGCCACCTGGTCGCTGCCGCTGATCGCAGCTCTCGCCGTCGGCAGGGAGGGCCTGGAGACCGCGTTGTTCGTGTGGGCGGCCACCAAGGCCGCCGCGGCCGAGGGGGGCTCCACCACCGGACCGCTGCTCGGCGCCCTGCTCGGTCTCGCCGTCGCGATCGGCCTGGGCTACGCGCTCTACGCGGGTGCGGTCCGGATCAACCTCGGCCGGTTCTTCGCGATCACCGGCGGCTTCCTGATCCTGGTCGCCGCCGGCGTGCTCGCCTACGGAGTCCACGACCTGCAGGAGGCCGGCATCCTGCCCGGCCTGAACAACCTCGCCTACGACGTGACCGCCGCGCTCCCGCCCGGCAGCCTGGCCGGCACCCTGCTCAAGGGCATCTTCAACTTCTCCCCGGCCGCCACCGTGCTCGAGACCGTCGTCTGGGTCGCCTACGTGGCGATCGTCGGGACGCTGTTCGTCCGCACGGTCCGGCGCAAGGCGCCCACACCGAAGCCGGTCGCGGAGTCGACCCCCGCCGCCGTCTGAGCCCCGCCCCTTCCCCGACCCGACCACCGTTCGAAAGGCACCATGCGCCTCCGAGTCCTTGCCCTGCCCGCAGCCACCGCGATGCTCCTGCTCGCCGGCTGCACCGAGAATGCTCCCACCGGTTCCGCCGCGGCGGACGGCCGCACGGTGTCCGTCGAGGCCTCCGACACCGCCTGCGTGCTGAGCGCGACGACCGCTCCGTCCGGCACCCTCACCTTCCAGGTGACGAACACCGGCTCGCAGGTGAACGAGTTCTACCTGCTCGGCGCGGACGGCCTGCAGGTCGTCGCAGAGGTCGAGAACATCGGGCCCGGCCTCACCCGCGACCTCGTGCTGAGCGCACCCGCCGGCGATTACATCTCGGCGTGCAAGCCCGGCATGGCCGGGGATGGCATCCGGGCTGCGTTCACGGTCACCGACTCCGGTGAGCCGGTCGGCCCCAGCGGGGACGACGCGGAGCTGGTCGAGGCCGCCAACGACGCCTACAGCAGCTACGTGCGCGACCAGGTCGACCAGTTGCTGTCCGGCACCGAGGAGTTCGTCGCCGCCTACACGGCGGGGTCGGACGACGAGGCGCGCGCGCTGTACGCGCCCACCCGCGTCCACTGGGAGCGGATCGAGACGGTCGCGGA
>JBDHZJ010000232.1:0-4724 GCA_039811825.1 Propionicimonas sp. | reverse complement strand
GAAGGCACGATGGTCGAGGTCGAGGCCGCGATCAGCAGCGGGCTGCCGCGCACCACGATGGTGGGCCTGCCGGACGCGGCGCTGTACGAGGCCCGGGACCGGTGCCGCGCGGCCATGGCATCGGCCGGCTTCGGCTGGCCGTCCGACCCGGTCACGATCAACCTGTCCCCGGCCACGTTGCCGAAGGCGGGTTCGCACTACGACCTCGCGATCGCGGCCGCGGTGGCCGCGGCGGGCCGGAAGTTCGATCCGGAGGCGCTGGAGGGGCTGGCGCTGTTCGGCGAACTGGGGCTGGACGGGCGGGTGCGGGCCGTGCGCGGCCTGTTGCCTGCCCTGCTCACCGCGGCGGGCCGGGGCTTCGGCCGGGTGGTGGTGCCGGCGGCGCAGTTGCGGGAGGCGTCGCTGGTCACCGGGCTCTCCATCGCGGGGGCCGCCGACCTGTCCGACCTGTTCGACGTGCTCACCGGCGGGCCGGGCGCCACCGAGGTGCCGCCGCCGGCCGCGCAGGCGGCGGCGGGGCCACCCCTCGACCTCGCCGATGTGGCGGGCCAGGTGGAGGCCAAGTGGGCGCTGGAGGTGGCGGCTGCCGGACGCCACCACCTCTACCTGCACGGCCCGCCCGGGGTGGGTAAGACCCTGCTGGCGGAGCGGTTGCCGGGCCTGCTGCCCGACCTCGATGTGGGCGAGGCGCTGGAGGTGTCGGCGGTGCACTCGCTGGCGGGCATCAGCCTGGACGGAGGGCTGGTCCGGCGGCCTCCGTACGCCGACCCGCACCACTCGGCGTCCCTGGCGAGCCTGGTCGGCGGCGGCGCCCGGATCGCGGTGCCGGGTGCGGTGTCGCGAGCCCATCTGGGGGTGCTGTTCCTGGACGAGGCCCCGGAGTTCAGCCCGCGGGTGATGGAGGCGTTGCGGGTGCCTCTGGAGTCGGGCCGGATCGTGCTGGGCCGTGCGGTGGCCACCGCCACTTACCCGGCGCGCTTCCAGTTGGTGCTGGCCGCCAACCCGTGCCCGTGCGGGATGGCGGGCACGCCGGGAGGGAACTGCCGCTGCCCACCGATGGCGGTGCGGCGGTACGCGTCCCGGGTGTCGGGGCCGATCCTCGACCGGGTGGACATCCACCAGGAACTCAGGCCGGTACGGGCCGCCTTCCTCGAACGGCGCTACGAACCGGGCGAGAGCTCCCGGGTGGTGGCGGAGCGGGTGCTGGCTGCCCGCGAGCGGCAGCGGCACCGACTCGAGTCGAGCGGCTGGCGCACGAACGGCGAGGTGCCCGGCCCGGCGCTGCGCAAGCGGCTGCCGCTGCCGGAGGGCTCCGAGCTGCTCGATGTGGCGGTGGCACGGGGCCGCCTCTCCGCCCGGGGGGTCGACAAGGTGCTGCGCCTGGCGTGGACAGTGGCCGACCTGGCCGGCGCCGGTCGGCCGAGCCGGGAGCACCTGCACACGGCGCTGGCGATGCGGCGCGGCGAGAACGGGACGGAGGCGGCGTGATGGACGAACGGATCGCGCGGATGTGCCTCACGGCCGTCGTCGAACCGGGCCACCCGGTCCTGGCCGGGGCGGTGGCAGAGTTCGGGGCGGAGGAGGTGTGGGCGGGACTGCTCCGCGCCGAGGGCGACCTGCCCATCGCCGAGAGGGCGCGGCGGCTGCGGCCGGGCGAGCTGGCGTCCCGGACGAGGGCCGAGGGCCTGCGGTTCCTGGTCCCGGGTGATGCCGAGTGGCCGCCCGCGCTGGCCGACCTGGCCGGCTGCGAACCGGTGAACGAGTTGTCGGGGGAGCCGCTCGGGCTCTGGGTCGCCGGGGCGGGGGACCTCGCGGCGCTCACCGGATCGGGCGTGGCGGTCGTGGGTTCGCGCGCGTCGACGGCGTACGGCGACACGGTGGCGGCCGATCTCGGTGCCGAGCTCTCCGACGCGGGCCGCTGCATCGTCTCCGGCGGCGCCTACGGCATCGATGCCGCGGCGCACCGTGGCTGTCTCGCCGGCCGTACGCCCAGCGTGTGCGTCCTCGCCGGTGGCCTCGACCAGCCCTATCCGGGTGGTCACCGCCCGCTGTTCGAGCGGATCGCCGAGAGCGGCCTGCTGGTCAGCGAACTCGCCCCGGGAGAGCATCCGACCAGGGTGCGGTTCCTGGCCCGGAATCGCCTGATCGCGGCGCTGGCCCCGGGCACGGTCCTCGTCGAGGCGGCGGCACGGTCGGGGGCGAGGAATACCGTCACCTGGGCGAACGCCCTGGGCAGGGTGGTGATGGCCGTGCCCGGGCCGGTGACGAGCGCGACCTCGGTCACTCCGCACCGGCTCATCCGCGAGGCCGAGGCCGTGCTGGTCGCGGGCGCGCCGGACGTGCTGGAACTGCTCTCCCCGCTGGGCCGGGCGAACCCGCGGCCGCCGGGGGAGCGCCGGGCGACCGACGAGCTGGACGCCGACGAATTGCGGGTGTTCGAGGCGGTGCCCGGACGCGGGAGCGTGCCCGCGGGCGACCTCGCGTTGCGGGCGGGCCTCAGCGTGCCGCGGTGCCTCGCGTTGCTCGACCAGCTGGCCGAACGCGGCTTCCTCGCCCAGACCCCGCTGGGCGAGTGGCGCCTGCCACCGAGGGAGGCTCAGCGTGCCCGGTAGGCCTCCAGCAGCCGCAGCCAGACCTCGCTCGCCGTCGGGTAGGACGGGACGGCGTGCCAGAGCTGGTCGGCGCTCAGGCGTCCGACGATCGCGACCGTGGCGGCGTGCACGAGCTCGGCCACCTCCTGGCCGGCGAAGGTTGCGCCGAGCAGGCGCCCGGTGCCGGCCTCGAGGACCAGCTTCGCCTGGCCCTCGGCGTCGTCGCGCAGCAGGCCGAATCCGGACGCGCTGGTCAGCGCCACCTGCACGCATTCCACGGCGCGGTTGGCGGCGAGGGCGGCGGCCTCGGTGAGGCCCACCTCGGCCACCTGAGGATCGGTGAACACGACCTGGGGGACCGGAACGTCGGCGGGTACGGCAGGGTCGGGCCGGCCTTCGGCGCGGGCGGCGATCCGGTCGCCGACCAGCCGGGCCTCGTACTTGCCCCAGTGGGTGAGTGGGGCCGCGCCGCTCGCATCGCCCACCGCGTACAGCCAGTCCGGGCGGGCGTCGGGCCGGGCGAACTGCTCGGGGGTGAGCCCGACCGCCTCCAGCCCCAACTGGTCGGTGGCCGGGCGCCGGCCCGTGGCCACCAGCACTTCGGCGAACTCCTGCGCCTGCCCGTCGATCTCCAGCCGCACCGGGCCTCCGTGCACGTGGCCCAGGCCGGTGTCGGCCGCGTCGAGCCGGGCGGCGGACCCGATCCGGGCGCCGAACCGGACGTCCACCCCGGCCCGGCGCAGCCCCTCGGCCACCAGGTCGGAGGCGAACGGTTCCGACCGGCGCAGCACCCGGTCGCCGCGCACGACCAGCGTGACCTTCGAGCCCAGCGCGGCGAGCCAGCCGCACGCCTCGGTGGCGACCACGCCGCCGCCGATGACCGCGATCGAGGTCGGCACCTCGACGACGCCGGTGGCGTCCCGCGACGTCCACGGATGCAGCCCGGCGAAGGCGTCGGGGATCACCGGCACGCTGCCGGTGGCCACCACCACCGCCAGCCGGGCCTCGACCTCGCGGTCGCCGTCCTCGCCGGTCACCACGAGCCGGCGTTCGTCGACGAGCCGACCGGTGCCGCGCGCCACCTCGATACCCGCGCCCTCGGCCCAGCGGACCTGGCCGGAGTCGTCGTAGCGGGAGACCCAGGCGTCCCTGCGGGCCAGTAGTGCCGGCGGGTCGAGCGGTACCAGGTCGGGCAGGCCGCCCAGGTGCTCGGCTGTCGCCTTCACCTCGATGGGCCGCAGCAGCGCCTTGCTCGGCATGCACGCGTAGTACGAGCACTCGCCCCCGACGAGCTCCTTCTCGACCAGCAGGGCCGTCCGTGCCGAGTTGCGGATCGCATAGTCTGCGACGTTCTCCCCGGCCGGCCCGGCCCCGATCATCACCACGTCGTACGCCTGCTCCGCCATTCGCCCAGTCTGGTACAGGTCACGATTCGGCAACAGTTCCCCTGGCTGCGCAGGTTTCGCGCAACGAAGCGGGTTCGGGGTCGCGTGCACCGGGTATGAGCACACTTCGCGCACTCGCCGCGGCGGCCGGCGTCGCCGCCCTCGCCCTTCTCGCTGGCTGTTCCGGCGTTTCCGGTGCCTCCCTGCCCGAACCCGCTTCGGGGGGTGGGATGGTGGCCGAGGACAACTCCGACAAGGCCCAGACCTACCCCGAGAACGCCCCGGAGGGCGTGCCCGATTCGACGCTCACGCCCAAGCTGGCCCGGACCGCCCAGGTGAGCCTGACCGTGACCGACGTCGAGAAGGCCGCCGTGCAGCTGCGCGCCCTGGCCGCGGCGATGAACGGCCAGGTCACCGCGGAGAACCTGGTCACCGAGGTCGATGCGGACGCGACGCGCCGGCTGACCTCGGTCATGGTGATCTCGGTGCCCGCCGAGACGCTCGACTCCACCCTCGAGCAGCTGAAGTCTGTCGGGGAGGTGACCGCACGGGTGATCTCGTCGGAGGACGTGACCACCCAGGTCGCCGACGTCGACTCGCGGATCAACACCCTCAACGACTCGGTGGCCCGGCTGCGCGAGCTGTGGCGCAAGGCCGGCACCGTCCGTGAGCTCGCCGACCTGGAGAGCCAGATCACCCAGCGCATCTCCGAGCGCGACTCGCTGGTCGCCCAGCAGCGCGCGCTGGC